>JAFAHH010000147.1 GCA_019237355.1 Acetobacteraceae bacterium
GGTTGTGCGCCGCCCCAGCCGTCTCGTAAATCCCAGATCAGCGCATCGGCGTCACCGAGCGGTCCCTCCACGATGAGTTGTTCAAGCGCCCGCTGGTAGGCATAGCCGGCGTAGCACCAGACATGGACATAGCCCACCCGCGCTCCGCCGGGTCCTGGTATGATCCGTGTGCTCGCCTGCAAGCCCTTGAGAAACATGGCGTTAGGGTCGAGCTGAGCCGCGGTGACCTCGACGAGCATCGGAGCTTCGTTCGCCCGACGGCGGATCGCGATGCTAACCGGCGTTCCCACTTTGCCACGGAACGAATTGACGGGCTGAAATGGCGTCCCATCGGCCGATAAAATTTCATCACCAAGCAGAAGGCCCGCCTGGCTTGCGGGTGCGCCATCAATCACACCTGTTACGAATACGCGGCCGCCCTGCCCGGCGCGGGTGAAGATGCCGATCCCGGGATAGGTCACTTCGCCAGCGGGAAATACGCGCTGCAACCCATGCCGCCGAAGCGCGCCTGCAAAGATACCGGCAAGCTGATAGTAGGCAGGCTCGTCAGGCGTATAATATTCGGTGTGCGAAGCGCCAAGCCTGGCAAGCATGGCATTGATGGCCCCGGCCAGCGCTGGCTTGGATGCTGCCGCCGCGGCTTGCGGGCGGTATTCGGCCCGGATTGCCGGCCAATCCAGGCCGTGCAGATGCGGGTCGTAAAACCGGTCCCGGACCGTCTGCCACACCTCATCGAAAGCCGCTTCGTTTGGCCCGGCCGCAGTTCCGTATTGGTCCGCGGGCTGGCTTCGCCCCTTCGGGAGGCCGAGAGCCATAATCCCTGCAAGCTGCAGGGCGGCTCTGCGGGTCAGGATGGCATTGGTCATGCGGCAAGGTTATCGCGTCGGTGGGCAGCAGGGAACTGCCTCGCCCCAAGCCGCGCGACCGTGCTGTGTGGCAACATGTCGGGCCGCCCAGCGAATCCCATCTCGGATACATGCGAACCCTGATGATCACTGCCCGCCCCCGGTTCAGCTTTCGCCCGGCCCGGGAACGAGCAGGAGTGCGTCGGTTAGTGTTTCGATATGTCCCGCCCCGTGTAATCCGGCAGCAGCGCTGCGGAAACCACGCTAATCACCGCGCAGGCCGCAATATACACCGCGATGACGTAGCCCGACCGATACGCGGCCAGCAAAGCCGCCGCGATCAGCGGCGCCGGACCGCCCGCGATGATTGAGGCGAGCTGATATCCAAGTGAGGCGCCGCTATACCGCAACCGCTCGGTAAAGCTTTCCGCGATAAGAGCCGCCTGGGGGCCATACATAGTGTCGTGAGGAATGAGCGAGACCACGATGCCGATGAAGACCAGCCAGGGCACCATCGTATCGAGCAAGGCGAAATAGATGAAGCCGTAAATCCCGCAAGCGATTGCCCCCACGATATAGACGCGGCGCCGGCCAAAGCGATCCGAGAGGTGGCCAGCGATAGGGATAGAAAAGAATGAAACCAACGCGGCGGCCAGAACGGAGATCAGTACCAAGTCGCGCGAGACCTTGAGAACCCCGGTCGCATAGGAGAATACGAACGCGGTGAAGATATAGAACGGTGCTTGCTCCGCCATGCGCACGAGCGCACTGAGGATGATTTCTTTCGGATGGCGGCGAATCACCTCCAGCATCGGCGCCCGCTCAACCTTATTTTCCGCGACCACCCGGCGGAATACAGGTGTCTCGAGGATACCGAGGCGAATCCAAAGCCCGACGGCAATCAGCACGATGCTTAGGATGAACGGAACGCGCCAGCCCCAGTTTACGAATTGGTCGCCCGAAATCGCGCTGAAGACGAGAACCGCCAGGTTGGCCAGGAACAGGCCCGCAGGCACGCCGAATTGCGGCCAAGAAGCTATGAATCCACGATGATGATCCGTGCGCGCCCATTCCATGGCGAGCAGGACCGAGCCGCCCCATTCGCCGCCGACCCCAACGCCTTGGACGAAGCGAAGAATGGTAAGAATAATGGCGCCCCAGATGCCGATCGATTGGTAGGTGGGAACGAACGCGACCAGAAACGTGGCGATACCCATCAGCAATAGGGTGGAAATCAGCGCCGACTTGCGGCCAATCCGGTCCCCATAATGGCCAAAAATCGCGGCCCCGACGGGCCGGGCGGCGAAGCCGACCGCATACACGCCGAACGCATTCAGGGTTCCGACCAGCGGATCGAAATTGGGAAAGTAGAGCTGGGCGAACACCAGGCCGGTTACGGTGCTATAGAGAAAAAAGTCATACCACTCGATGGTAGTACCGATGGTACTGGCGAGGATTGCCCGATGGAGCTGCCGCCGATGATCGATGTCGCTGAGTTCGCCGATCATGTAATTGGTTGTGCTTGACATTTCCCCTTCCCTCTCTGGGTGTCGCGTCTGGCCTGAGCGCGAAACTCTCTCCAACTTCGCCATTTTCAGCCCCTATAAGTCTGGGCGGCTGTGGGGCGTTCCTTGCATACTTGCATCAAAGTAATGATGGGAACAGGGCCTGAAGAAGGAGTGCAAAATGAAAAAGCTTTTGGCAATCGTGGCCTTCACCGCCGGGTTCGCCACGCTGGCCACGGCACAATACTACTACCCGGGCTCGCCGCCGCCTTATCCGGCCCCGCCCCCTTCTGAGGCGCCTCCCCCTCCACCCCAAGGACAGTGGATTTGGCAGCCCGGCGGCTGGCAGTGGAATGGCGCGCAATATGTCTGGGTGCCGGGCCGTTATGTGCCACGGCACCGTCACTACCGCGAATGGGTTCCAGCCCATTGGGCCCGGGGACCTCGCGGCTGGGTCTGGGTACAGGGGCAGTGGCGGTAGCTTCCGGCCCGTGAGGCGCGTTCGCTCGCGTGGGGCGAACACCTCCCTACACATGGCCCATTGCTTACTCGCTCAGGCCGCTAGAGCATGATGAGTTCAGGTCGAAGTCATGATGCTCTAGAGTCCGGTTTTGAGAGCGCGATTCAGGCTTTCCGACTTCGGCCTGAAGCCATCGCGCTCTAGAAGGTCCGGGTTACGCGCCGCCACCGTGCACATCGCGGCATCCACAACCTCGACCGCGCGTCCGATCTCGGCGGCATCGTGAGCGGCGCTGATAAACCACATGTGGCGTGGATGGAGTAATATGCCCTCGGCGATCACCTTCGCGTAGACGAGGCTTTTGAGCTGCTCGTTCCGCGCCGGGTCGGGATGGGTGAACCGCAGGAACGGCATGGGCGGGATGGGCTCGCCATAAGCTTCAGCCGGGATCTGGTTTCGCCGCGCCGCCTCGTTCAGACCCTGGATAAGCTGTTGGCCGAGCGCCCAGACGGTCTCCTGCACTCCGTTGCGTTCGACGATTTCGAGGGTGGCGAGTGCGGCGGCCATGGCCGATGTGTCGCCATGATAGGTGGCCGAGAGGTGCATGCCAGCCGCATGGGCCATCACTGCGCGTGGTCCGATCACCGCCGCAACCGGCCAGCCGTTGCCGAGCGCCTTGCTCAAGGTGGTCATATCGGGTTCCACCCCGTAGAAGGCTTGCATCGACCCCCTCGGGGCACGGAGCCCGGTCTTGACCTCGTCCATGATAAACAGGGCGCCGTGCCGGTGTGCCGCCTCTATGACCGCCACCATCGTCTCGCGGCTCGGCGGATGGATCATTTCGGGGGCCAAGATCACCGCTGCGAACTGGCCTCGCCGTTCGTCTAGGAGCGCGGACAGAGTTTCGGGCCGCATCGCGTCGTAAACGAAAATCTGGGTCGTCAGGCCCTCCGGGACGAAGTCCTCGGCGGGGAGGCACCAATCGTGCCAACCGTGGTAGCCGCATCGCGCGATCGCACGCCGTCCGGTTGCGCGTCGTGCTATCCGCACCGCCGCCGTGGTGGCTTCGGACCCCGTTTTGAAAAATATGCCCATTTCTGCGGCCGGGAAATGCCGCAACAGCGTTTCGATGAACGAAAGGTGTAGGGGATGATTGAGTGAGAGCAGACTACCCCGGGCCCCCTGTTCCGCCGCCGCACGATCGACCTCTGGATGGGCGTAGCCGAGCAGGTAAGGCCCATAGGCCATAACGAAATCGATGTACTCGTTGCCATCGGCGTCCCAGATACGGCTGCCGCGGCCGCGCTCGAAGTAGAGGGGCGAACTATTCTGATCCAAGAGAGGGCGGCCAGACAGGTGAATGCCGCCAGGGATTAGATCTTGGGCCCGGCGGTACAGGGCCCGCGAGACTGTATACCGGTCAGACGTACCCATTTGCCTCCCTCCACCATCCCTATAGTTTCTTCTGCAGCGGTCGCATGACGGTTGCTGCCGGGGGCGGTAGTTCTAATCCGTGCGTTAAGTCTCGCGGCTCGCGGGCAGCCACCCTTTTGAATACGGGCGGCGGGCGCGACCCTAGCTTTCCATAACCAACGAACTCGGGCGCGAGGGGATCAGCGAGACCGCGAAATAAAAGCCCGATCCGGGTGGGCAACCAATTTAGTGTGGCTCCTCGATCACCGGCCAAGGGCGGATCGCCTCGAAAGCCCGCGACGCCCTTAGTACCAGCTCGTCACGAAGGATTCGTCCGACGATCTGCAGGCCGACGGGGAGCCCGGCCTGCGTTCGGCCACAAGGAACGCTCGCGGCCGGCTGGAGTGTCAGGTCGAAAGGATAGCTGTAAGGCGCCCACTTGAACCATTCCTCGCCGAACCGGCCGTCAGGCGGCGTGTTGTGGCCGACCTCGAAAGCTGTCGTGGCCACAGTCGGTGTGACGAGCAGGTCGTAGCGGTCGTGGAACTCGCTCATGATCTTGAACAGGGCGCTGCGGGCGTTGGCCGCGCTTACAAATTCGGAAGCCTTCATCTCGCGGCCGGGTTCGGCAAAGGCCACCACGCCAGGATCAGCTTCCTTCCAGCGCTCGGTTGGAGCGGAACTCAGCTCCATCCATGAGCCGGCGCGCCATATGGTGCGGATGGTGTCGATCGGGTCCTGCCATGGCGGATCCGCCTGCTCGACCGTAGCGCCGAGTTCTTCAAACGCGCGGACCGCTGCCGCGGTAATCGTTTCCACCTCCGGGTCGAGCGTGTCGACGAAGCCAAGACGCGGGCTCCAGGCGATACGAAAGCCACGCAGGCCGTCCTTCAGGCCGATGCGATAGTCGGGCGGGGGTGTCTGGAGGGACCAGACGTCGC
>JAFAHH010000500.1 GCA_019237355.1 Acetobacteraceae bacterium
AGCAAGGAAACGGAATGTTCTTTGCTCGGCTGAAAGCAAGCGCCTGTTCTTCGCCCCGGCCTGACTCGGCGGCATCGTCGCGCGCAAGCGGCAGGGATTTTGGTCGGGCGTGGCCAGGTTGCGAGGGAGCGTGGCTTGCTGCAAGCCATGCGAGCGAGCGGCCTTGCCATGCGGTAGGCCGAAAGTCCCGCCGCGAGCACGGCGATAGGCTTGCGACAGACGAGGCGTTGACGCCGGTGAAGTCCTGTTCATTTGCAAGCAACTAGGCCCTGTCCGGTTTTTCGGGGGAACTCCAGTCCATCCTCGACCACTGGCATACAATCTCCTACTAAGCTAAGAACCAGTGCGTTTTAGGGCTCAGGTCAGCTACCCTAGATTGCCGCCATCCTAATCATTGATGTCGGACCGCATTTGCTCCTCGAGCTGTGACGCAGGGCACATTCTGGAGATCGACTTAAGAGTAACTTGGGAGAGAATTCGTTACTCAAAACAGGCTGCAAGGGCCGGCTACGACGTATCGATAGGACGCATGGAGCAACGTGACCAACTTTTGCGACTGCACGAGTGCGACCTCGGGAGGAAATCATGCAGATGATGTATTTTTGCTTTCTGTTCCAGAAGTCTCCGAGTTCGGCCATGAGTGCTTAGCATCCCACATCGGAACGATGGACAACGAATAGAACTGGAACGCAAGTGAGTCCCCCAAACACAAGGGACCGGTCGCCATTCGTGCGGGAAGGCCCGGTGCCTGACCTCGATCTCCGTCGCCGTCTTCGCATAGATAATGTCGGTATAGTCGGCGAAGATTTCGTCGTGCGACGCGGCAGGCGCGTGCGCCAGGAGGTTGCGTTTGCCCACCGTGCAGCGCTGATTCGGTACTTCAGGCCACAACGCGGCAAGTGGCTTCTCCAGCCTGGCGACACCATTGATGATCAGGAATTCGGAGTTCTGCAAACCTCGGATAACAAGATTATTGAGCATGCCAAGCCACGCGGCTTCGCTCTCGCGACCCAAGCGGGCACTTGCAGCGTGCTCACAAACCTTCCGGATCCCCCAGAGATAGGTTCCTTGGCCTATCCTCCGCCTGTGCCCGGCAAGGCCGCCGCAGTTCCAGGCACTGCAGTGTCATCCACGGCGGTTGGAAAGGCTATCTACCAACCCCGCTCGGCCGTCGCCGTGGGCGCCGCAGCGGGGACGAGTACCGAGTTCATCGCATACGCAGGCACAACTCGTCTGAGCCAGTGAACACCGCCCAATGGAACGTTCAAAAACAGTAATCGCGCATAGAAGGCGATGCCAATCGAGCATTGGCGTGATGCTTAAATGGCATTCTCGAAAACTTCTTGCGAAAACTTCTTGCAAGGAGCATGATGTTGGTGATGCGGCACGATAGCGGTGAATCTCAGCCGGAAACGCTTCTAATCAGACGATCGAGGGCGGTGTCATGGTGACCACGATCAGGGACAACAAGGGCGCGTTGCCCATCGCCAAGCAAGCCGGCGCCACCCGCCCATTGATCGTGCGGATCACGCATTGGGTCAACGCGTTCGCCATGACGTGCATGATCCTGAGCGGCTGGCGCATCTACAATGCCTCACCGCTCTTCCCCTTTACCTTTCCACCATGGGCGACTCTCGGAGGCTGGCTCGCCGGGGCGTTAGCCTGGCACTTCGCGGCCATGTGGCTGCTGGTCGCCAACGGGCTCCTCTATCTCGCGTACGGCCTGTTCTCCGGTTACCTGCGCCGTACCCTTCTGCCGCTCACGCGAGACCAGCTGTGGCAAGACTTTCGGGCCGCCCTGACGTTGCGGCTGAAACATCGGGTAGGCGTCTATAACACCGTTCAAAGGCTGCTCTATATCGTTGTGCTCCTGCTCGGCCCGACCGCTGTCTTGTCCGGCCTAGCGATCTGGAAACCGGTGCAGTTCTCACCCTTAACTACCTTGCTTGGCGGCTATGATACGGCCCGCCTTGTACACTTCGTGGCAATGGCCGGCATCACCGGGTTTATCGTGATCCATTTGACCTTAGTCATCCTCGTCCCGAGAACGCTGCTTTCGATGATCACGGGAGGCAGCCGCCAAAACCATGCAACGGAGGCACGGATATGAGCGCGCGGACAATAAGGAACCCTGACCTTACCGATCAGCGGCCGGAACTCGTCCGGCTGGAGCGCCGCCTGCTTCTTCGCCATGGCCTATCGCTCGGCGCTCTAAGCTTGCTTACTGGCTGCAATCTTCATGACGGCGACGCTGTCGATCGTGTGCTCTGGGCCATGTCACGCTGGAACGACCGGGTGCAGGCCGCCCTTTTCAACCCCAATCGCCTCGCGCCTACCTATCCCGAAAGCGCCATCACCGATCCGTTCCCGTTCAACGCCTATTATAGCGAGGCCGAGATACGGACCGTAGATACGGCCGCGTGGAGACTGGAACTCTCGGGCCTCATTGCCGACAAGCGACCCTGGTCCCTGGAGCAGCTTCGCGCCTTGCCGCAAGTGAGCCAGATCACCCGGCATGTGTGCGTCGAGGGGTGGAGTGCGATCGGCAAATGGCGGGGTGTGCCGTTCCGCACCTTCCTCGAGCGGGTGGGCGCCGATACAAGCGCGCGGTATGTGGGTTTCCGTTGCTTTGACAATTACTCCACCAGCATCGATATGGCGACCGCAATGCATCCTCAGACTATTCTTGCGCTGGACTACCGGGACGCCCCGTTACCGCCGAAATATGGCTCGCCGGTGAAACTGCGGGTGCCGACCAAGCTCGGCTTTAAAAATCCGAAATACCTTGCTGCTGTTTTCGTTACTAACGACTATCCAGGCGGCTATTGGGAGGATCAGGGCTACAATTGGTTTAGCGGATCCTGAGCGCCCGTTGTTAGTGCGCAGCCCAGCGCTACAGCGCCACGACTTGGCGGCTGAAGCGCGGCGAGCCTCGCGGCGGCGCTGGAGGGCTGCGGTGGGACGCTCGGATGCGCTGGCGTGCGCCTTTCTGCCATGATGGGTCGGATGAGGGCCACGGAAACCCAGCCAGGCGGTACTGCGGAAGCATCGCTGGCGCACACGGAAACCGAGGTGCACCTCGCCGGCTTAATGGCCGCGGCCCAGGACGGCGACGGCGCCTCTTACGAGCGCCTTCTGTACGCCTGCCTACCGTTGATCGGGTCGGTGGCGCGCGGTCAGGGAGTGCCGGCGGAGCGGGTTGACGACGTAATCCAGGACGTACTCCTGACCCTACATCGTTTCCGGCATACCTATGATCCGGGGCGAGCTTTCACGCCTTGGCTACGGGCAATTGCGAAGCGGCGGGCGGTTGACGCGCTGCGATCCTACAGACGGCAGCGGACGCGGGAGATCCACGCTCCGCTCGCCTATGAGGGCCATCCCGACGCCGCCGTGACGGCTGCGCAGACCTTGGAGAGGTCCGACCGGGCTCGGTACCTACGTGCGGCCGTCGCTGCGCTGCCAGAAGGGCAGCGCCAAGCCATCGAGGAGCTGGCGCTGGGGGAGCGCACGCTGGAGGAGGCGGCTGCCACTACCGGGCGTACCAAAGGTGCCCTCAAAGTAAACCTGCACCGCGCCTTGAAGGCGCTCCGCGCCCGTCTCGCCAAGGAAGGCGGTAGCGATGTCTGACCGTGCGTCATCACCGGAGGCGCTAATCCAAGCGCTGGCCAGTGATCTACGCCCAGTACGTCGCCTCGCGCCGCCATTCCTCCGTGCGCTCATCTGGCTCGCGGCTGTAGCTGCCTTGGGCGCGGCGCTGGCCTGCTTCGCCGACCTCGGCTCGATGGCTCGCAGGCTCGCTGCCGTGCCGGATATGTGGCTTGCCGGCATAGGATCTATCCTGACGGCGATTCTGGCCGCAGTCGCCGCGTTCCAGACCAGCCTGCCTGACCGCAAGCCGGCCTGGGCGATGCTGCCCCTGCCGGGCCTGCTGCTCTGGGTCGGAGCAAGCGGACTCGGCTGCCTACGCACGTGGTTGGTTCCGGGGACGCATGCGGCCGATCTCGCCGAGGCACGTAATTGCCTCGTGTTCATCCTGGGCGTCTCGGTGCCGCTATCGATCTTGCTGGTGGCGATGCTGCGGCGTGGTTATCCGATGAGGCCGAACCTCACAGCGGCGGCGGGCGGCCTAGCGGCCGCGGCCGCAGCAGCCACGCTGCTCAACTTCTTCCATCCTTTCGACGCGGCTGCCACGGATCTCGGGATCCACGCGATCGCGGTCGGCATCGTTGTCCTGGGGAATCGCATGCTCAGCGGGCAGGTCCTGCGCGACAGGTCGGCGTAACCGCGACGCGACTCGCGTCGAATAAGGCGTGACGGGCGGACGAGCCGCTTCGTCCGAACCTGGAGGACTTGTCGATGCGTGTTCGGGCAGATCGCCATAATGCTGGATTGCCGGACGCGATCCGGATCGCGTCAGGAAGATCCGATGCGCGTTAGTTTCATTCCTCTTGCTCTCGGCCTGGCCCTCATG
>JAFAHH010000707.1 GCA_019237355.1 Acetobacteraceae bacterium
CAAACTTCTAGTTCCCGTTGCCATCTTGGCGAATACTTCGGCATCGACACGGAGATCTCCGCTGCCTTCGCCGTTAGGTAGCTCTTCGATTTTTTCTATCATGTTAACGATAATTGCGGATTCGGCAAACATTTGCTTGGCCACCCGAAATTCGCTTGCCCATCGTTCGTCGCTATCGATGGGTTGGTAGGTAACCAGCCGCGCTATTCCCGATTGTATAATGGCCTTCGAGCATTCAATACAGGGAAACCACGGCACATACATAATGCACCCTTTCAAAGCAATCCCGATACGAGCCCCATTGTAGATTGCATTTTTTTCTTTCGGCATGGGAACTCCAAGTATATTTGGCTCCCGTGTGCCTGGCGTGACGCTCGGGCACGTCATCTGCGACACCCCTGGGAAATCCGTTGAATCCAGTTGAGCGAACCTCACGATCTGGACCTACAATTACGGCGCCAACGCGTCGTCCAGTTTCCTTGCTTCATTCCGCAATATAGTGGGCAAGCGCCATGAATCTCTTGTCGCATTTGGCTGAGACGGCAAACGCGTTGGTCATGGTTTTTTCCTCCACTCACTAGAGCATGTTTGTTTTGCGCGAAAACACACATGCTCTAGCGAGTCTTGTTCGAGAGCACGATTCACGCTTTCCGACGTTTCCGCCTCAAGCGATCGTGTTCTAGAGACAAGGGTAAGGCCGACTGCATAGGGCCATTCAGCGGGATTACCTACAGGCGTTGGGCTGTTCGGCCGGGCGGCCCTGGTTTGGCAATGATCGAACGCACCGACGAGCTCGGCTGCCCTAGAAGTCGCCTCTGGGAGCGGGACGATTGCCTTGTGGCCATCCAAGCCGGCGCAGCGTGGGTAAGTCATATCCATGGTTTGCACATCTCCGGCGCCGTTCCGCCTCGGCCGACGGCGCAGGGTTCCCCAAAGAATAAACTCTAGACACTGCGCTCCCGGCCTTGCGGCCATGGCGCAATCGGGGGTGCTTTCGGAACCCGGGTCCAACTGAGTGTCGGGCTTACTGGCACCATTGTGAAAGCCGACCTCTCCGCCGCCGACCTTGCCCACCTTGCCACAAGTTTCATCGATGGCGGGTCTATCTTTTGGTGGCCAACTGAGTGGAATCGGTGCTCGGCGGATCTCCTTGGATGAAGTGCAGGAATGCATCCCGAGACGAGGCTTGCGCTGCCGCGAGCGGTCCTGGCAGCGGCGCCTGGAATTCTCCGGGAATGATGTCGTTTAGAAGTGCATCAAGCATCTGTCGGGCACGCGGATCGGCACGATTGCATATCAGCTCGGCGACTCACTGCTCGGTTCCATACCGCCCCGGCTGAGGCATCAATATTGGAACGGCGAAGCTTCGCCCCCAGCAAGTCCGGCCGGCAGAATACATAAAGCGGCAAATAACAGAAGCAATCGTAACACCCTGGAAGAACCGGCCTTTCTGGTACCATGCAGCGGGTCATCGGTGGCATCGAGATCGAGAATGATCGCGCCGGCGGCTTGCGATGCGCCTCCAGAAACAGCTGCACGAATAGCTGCTCGATCGCCGGGCCGTCATGGCTGATCTTGTGATACCGGGTCGGTTCCGCCTGGCTCAGTTCCAGCCGGTTCAGCGTGCTCTTTCCCGCCAGCGCCGCGCTGGACTTTACGACTCTCGACAGGTGCAAAGCCAAACAAGTCTGGGCTACACTGTGCCGGCATCGGGGAACTCCTCTGCGTCGCCCCAAGGCTTTGTCGCAAAAGAACCTTCGCCGATTCGGAGCCCCGATGCACCTAATTCTGTGAGAAATGCGGGTTAGACCCGATCCCGCGCGAGTGGATGCGCCCGAGCATCCACGAGCCGATGAATTGGTTTGCGGACAAGAGCTGTTCCACGCGAGTGGAGACCGCTCTAGGTGCCGCAGAATGTCTGATAAACTCGCTCCTCGGGCCGAGGCGGGGCAGTGTACCGTTCAAAGCCCGCTCTCTCTTCATACGGCCGCGACAACACGTCGAGCAGCGCTTCAAACGGCCCGAAATCCCCGTGCTCCACGGCCGCACTCAGCGCAGCCTCCACAATGTGGTTGCGCGGGATCACGGCCGGGTTCACCGCCTGCATGGCGGCGCGATGCGCCTCTGGCTCCCCAGGCTCTTCCGCGAGCCGCCGGCGCCAATTGGCTGCCCAGCCATCGTAGGCGCTGGGATCGGTGAATAGCGATCGTACCGCCGCATCACCATCCGGTCCCGCCGCGGCATCGCCGAGCCGCCGGAAGGTCAAAGTGAAGTCGGCTGCGTTCTGGGCCATACGCTGCAGCAGGTCTTCGGCCAGGGCGGTGTCGCCCTCGCGCTCCGTCGCAAGGCCAATCTTGCGCCGCAGGCCCCGGAACCAGGCCGTCTCGAAACGCGGGCCAAAGCTCGCGAGGGCCTCTCGCGCCAAGCCAAGCGCCGCGTCCCGGTCCTCCGCCAAGAGCGGGAGCAGTGTCTCGGCGAGCCGCGCAAGGTTCCATTGCGCGATGTGCGGCTGATTGCCGTAAGCATAGCGGCCGAAATGGTCGATCGAGCTAAATACCGTGGCCGGGTCATACGCGTCCATGAAGGCGCACGGTCCGTAGTCGATCGTCTCGCCGGCAATCGAGGTATTGTCGGTATTCATTACGCCATGGATGAAGCCAATCAGGAGCCATTGCGCGACCAGCTCCGCTTGGCGCGCGATCACGCCTTCCAGCATCGCGTAATATGGGTGCTCTGCCCTTGCGGCTTCCGGGTAGTGGCGCGCTACCGCATAGTCCGCCAGCAGCCGCACCGCTTCCACATCGCCGCGGGCGGTAAAGTACTGGAAGGTGCCAACGCGGATATGGCTCAACGCCACCCGTGTGAGCACGGCGCCTGGCAGCGCCGCCTGGCGGTAGACCGGCTCCCCGGTGGTCACGGCGGCAAGCGACCGGGTCGTCGGCACGCCCAACGCCGCCATAGCCTCGCTCACGATATACTCGCGCAGCACCGGACCCAGAGCGGCCCGGCCATCGCCGAGGCGAGAGAAAGGAGTCTGGCCTGAACCCTTAAGCTGGACATCGCGGCGCAGGCCATCCCGCGCCACTACTTCACCGAGCAAAATGGCCCGGCCATCACCCAGTTGCGGCACAAATTGCCCGAACTGGTGCCCAGCGTAAGCGAGCGCGATCGGCTCCGCGCCCTCGGGCACCTGATTGCCCGCCAGCACCGCAACGCCTTCCGGGCTGACAAGCTCCTGCGGATCAAGCCCGAGGAACTGGGCAAGCTCGGCGTTTAGCCGCACAAGCCGCGGCTCGGGCACCGGTGTTGGATCCAGCCGAGCGTAGAACCGCTCCGGCAGCCGGGTATAGGTGTTATCGAAGGAAATGCGAAGAGACATAAGACTTACCCCAAGCGGTCGGTGCAGTGCTTGGCCTGAACTCGGTGGACGCGCCCTGAAGCAAGCCGTCACTCCGGCGTAGCGCATCCCCTCCGTAAATGCCTCAGCAGAGAGATGGATCCGGACCCAAGATCACCAAAGCCGACTGCTGCTAGTGGGGCAAGGGGATGCGACTGTCGTTCATGAGCGCCTCCTCGCACCCGGATCCCGTATGGATCGGGCTCTTGCTCCACCTCGACTGACGTGTCTCCGGGCCTGTGCGGTGATCTTCTCGATATCCGGAACGCTAGCCGCGTCAACTCGCGGCTCAGGTGGAACTTTTCCGTTTGACGATTCTAAAGGGCGGGGTTTTCCAGCCCAATTCCGGAGGTCGCTGAGAGCCGCTCGCAGGGGTGGTAGCCGCTGTCGAATCCTGGAGCGACCGTGATACGGCCTCTTATTCCGTAAGCAATCTTGGACCGCTGACGAACGGACTGCCCCGAAGATAAAATCGCAGAAGCCGGTTCGCATCCCGCGCGATGCCGATCCTGATACTCTGCCCGATTTCGCCGGGTTCATGATCACAGCGTCCGAGCCATAGAGGGCCTTCTCGGCAAAGATCGAGCCCATCGAACCGATAATCAACCCGCAATGCCGCGGTGAGCCTTCCTGGCCCTCGCGCCAAGTCACGCAGCCGCTCAATTTGCCGATTTCGCTGCATGATAGGTATGCCATCGCGCGGCTCAAGCGCCCTGATGAGGACCCCAGCCCCAATCCCTGCTATCTCGCTTGAGACGTTCAGCATGTATGCGCTGCCATAGACAAGGTACACGTAGGCATGCCCACGCTCGAGAAAGAGCGACCGATTACGCGGCGTCATCCCGCCGTAGGCGTGCCCCGCGGCGTCGCCGACAACATACGCCTCGGTCTCGACGATGCGACCGCTGGCGAGGCCTTCGGCCATCTCCCGCACCAGTATCTTGCCGATGAGGTAACGAGCGAGCGAGACCGTATTGACCGGCAGCTCCGCATGGGGGAGCGGTGGATGGCGACCGTTATGCCGGCTAGGTTTCAGCGCATCCGCTCGACCCATTGAGCGCGCGAAGGCCCCGGCTCAAACGGATCGGCGAAGTATTGGGTCTCGCGGGCGACCTTCCCGTCTCTGAACTCCATGATGCTCACTGTATAGAACGGCCGCCCCTCGTAGGTGAGCACCAATTCAGTGACCCAAAGGTCGGCCCCGCCGAGTATCCGCCGCACCGTGAAGCGCTTTCTGTTCGGCTGCGCGGAGCGAGAGGCCTGAATATTGCGCCGGCCGCGGATGCGCTCGCCCGACTGCGGGTACTCGAGCACGGCGTCCTCTCGGTAAATCTGGTGCTCCCCCTCGAAGTCGTTCGCGTCGGAGGCGGCCCAGTGACGATCCAGGGCCGCTCTGACGTCGTGGTCTTCCATCTCGATCTCCCCTCCCTCACACTTGCGGTACATTTATGCGCATGGCGTCGCCAGTTCGACGGTCAAACGCCAGGCCAGACCACGAACCGGACGAGAGCGTCCCGCTTAGGCTCTGGAATAACTCAAAGATCGATCGACAACGACGCCGAACAGGCTGATCTTGGCGAACATCAACCGGGCGCTCCCGCGTCGAAGTAAGCGACATGTTGGCTCAGCGCTTCAGACATCGCCAATATGCTACTACGTGCCCGGAGCGCGGCGTCACCCGGGCGAGCGGCGAGTGCCTCGTCGAGCCGGGCAAGGCGGGCTGTCGCCATCGCGCTATCTCTTCGCGCCAAGGCCTCGAGTGCCGCATCGAGGTGGGACCCAAAGTCGAACCGACGACAGATGCGATGAAGGCGGATGATCTCGGCACCTACTGACAGCGCCGCCACAAGCTGTGAGCGCTGCAGCGGCTCGGCCGCGTCCGGCAGTACGGAGAGGCGGCTATAAACGCGTCCCTCCCAAGCATCCGGCGACCGTGGGATGGAGCCCGACGCCAGACGCCGCAAATCCCGGCGAGTAGCCACAAATCCCGGAGAGTAAGAGCCAGAAGCAGGCGGGCCCGCAGCATCGGCGACAGGGGCGGCACCAATCGAAATGACAGCGCAGCTGTCTGCAACACCGGCGAATGGTACCGGAGCTGGGCGGACTCGCCGATCGCCTCATCGATCACCGAGTCGAGCGCGATGACGCGCCGGACGAGCTCCCGCCGCATTGGCTGCGTCTGCGGAAGTTGCGGGCCAG
>JAFAHH010000789.1 GCA_019237355.1 Acetobacteraceae bacterium
GGGCGGGCGCCGACTTCCTGGCCGTCATGGCAGGGGTTTGGAACCATCCTGACGGGGCGCCGGAAGGGGTGCGCGCGCTGAACCGGGCGATTGAACAGGCATAGCGGTTGCGTTTGACTATTTCGCGAGGTGCGCCGAAAATCGCTCCGCGCGGCCTGGTTCAAGCCTGCGCATTGCAATCTTCAGGGAGGGAGAGAATGCCTGTCGTAAAAGTTCTTGAGCTGCTGGCTGAGTCGCCGAACGGTTTTGATGACGCTGTCAGACAGGCGGTTGCCGAAGCGGGCAAGACGGTCCGCGGCATCCGCTCCGTCTATGTGAGCGAGTTCCAGGCGACTGTCGAGAACGATAAGATTCAGAACTACCGGGTCAACGTCAAGATTTCGTTTATATTGGAACGGTCGTAGTCCGTTCCAGACGGCTCAGGGCTCGGCCGCTGGCCGGCGTTGGGACCTCGTGAGGGGGAGCCGGAAGGCGTGCGCGCCCTGAACCGCGCGATTGAAACAGGCGTAGCCGTTGCGTTTGACTATTTCGCGAGGTGCGCCGAAGATCATCCCGCGCGGCCTGGTTCAAGCGTGCGTATTGCAATCTCCAGGGAGGGGAGAGAATGGCTGTCGTAAAAGTTCTTGAGCTGCTGGCTGAATCGCCGAACGGTTTTGACGACGCCGTCAGGCAGGCGGTTGCCGAAGCATGCAAGACAGTTCGCGGCATTCGCCACGTCTATGTGAGCGAGTTCCAGGCGACTGTCGACAACGATAAGGTTCAGAACTACCGGGTCAACGTTAAGATTTCGTTCCTATTGGAACGGCAATAACCAGGTCCGACGGCTCAGGGCTCGGCCGCTCGCGTCCGGCTGGGCTCTATTTCTTTGGTTCCAATTTAATCCCTGTGCTGGCAGAATGCGGCGAATCACGTTCTGCCATGGAGCGCATGGGTCCACTCTCGAGGTTCTCTGACGCCGGGGCAACGGCTGGTAACCCGGCCAGTCGCCATGAGTCATTCGTTGGCCGCGACCCGGCCGAGATCCTGTCGGCCGTATTCGGCTACAAGGCGTTTCGCGGTGACCAGGCGGGAATCGTCGCGCATGTGATCGGGGGCGGGGACGCGCTGGTCCTTATGCCGACGGGCGGGGGCAAGTCGCTCTGCTATCAAATCCCGGCCCTCGCGCGCCCAGGCGTTACCATTGTCGTCTCGCCGCTGCTGTCGCTGATGCGGAACCAGGTTGACGAACTCGAGGCTGCTGGCGTCCGGGCAGGCGCCCTGAACTCGCAGACAGACTACGCCGAAGCCTCACGCATCACCGCGGCGGTTCGTACGGGGCGGATTGATCTTGTCTATGTCGCGCCCGAGCGGTTCGAGGTCGAAAGCTTCCAGCGCTTGCTCGGCCAGGCTCCGATCGCCCTGTTCGCGATCGACGAGGCGCACTGCGTCTCCCAATGGGGCCATGATTTCAGGCCCAGCTACCTCGAAGTGGGGCGGGTTTGTGCGAAATTCCCCAGTGTGCCGCGGATCGCGCTCACAGGCACCGCCGACCCGGTGACCGAGCGGGATATGATCGAGCGCCTCAATCTCTCGGGCGTCCGCGTGTTCCGGACAAGCTTTGACCGGCCGAACATCGCCTATTCGGTGGTCGAGAAAACCGATTTGCGCCGGCAACTGCTCGGGTTTCTCGCACCGCGCCGGGGACAGAACGGGATTGTCTATTGTCTGAGCCGCAGCAAGGTCGAGAAGATCGCAGAATTTCTGCGGGCTCAGGGATATGATGCGGTCCCCTATCACGCCGGCCTCGATTCTCAGATTCGCCGCGAAAACCAGGACCATTTCATCCGCGGGGATGGCGTTATCGCGGTGGCGACCGTCGCCTTTGGGATGGGGATCAACAAGCCGGATGTCCGGTTCGTGGCGCACACCGATATCCCAGCAAACCTCGAAGCCTATTACCAGGAAACCGGCCGCGCTGGGCGAGATGGCCTGCCGGCAGCGGCCTGGATGGCTTACGGTAGCCAGGATATTCTGGAGCGGCGGCGGCAAATCGACGAGTCGCAAGCCGATGCCGCCTTCAAGCGGATTCGTCACCACCGGCTGCAGACAATGATCGGGTACGCCGAAACTGCGCAATGCCGCCGGGCGGTCGTGCTGCGCTTCTTTGGCGAGAGTCATCCGGGATTCTGCGGCCAATGCGATCGCTGCCTCCACCCGGCCGAAAAGATCGATGGAACGCGGGAGGCGCAGATGCTCCTCTCCGCCTCGGTGCGAACCTGCGAGCGCTATGGGGGAGGGCACCTCATTGACGTGGTCATGGGGGAGCGCACCAAAAAAATCCTCGAGACAAGACACACCGAACTCCCGACTTTCGGTGTGGGTGCTGATCGGCCGAGGGAGTTTTGGCAGCGCGCTTTGCGTCAATGCATTGCGCTGGGCCTGCTCTGGTCCCCGCCGGGCTCGCATGGTGGCCTCGTCGTAACCACCGAGGGCCGGCGGGTGCTGCGGGGTGAGCGGAAGGTGGAGTTGATTAAGCCCTCGGGCGTGACCAGGCCGGCAGCGGTTAGCAAGATGGCGGATCTAGCCGGTGATCTGCCGGAAGGCCAAAAGCCTCTGTTTGAGGCCCTCCGTGTCCTGCGCGCCGCCATCGCCCGAGAGCAGTCCGTCCCCGCCTACATCATTTTCCCTGATCGCACGCTGATAGACATGGTGGCGCGGATGCCGCGTAACCTTACCGAATTTGGCGCCGTGATCGGGGTAGGAGAGGCGAAGCGGGTGCGCTATGGAGTGCGGTTTCTCGAGGTCTTGAACCAGCATCGCGTAGGCGAAGCGCCTGATTGACCACCGAGTTGAATAGTTTCAAGATTCTTAGAACAGTAACACGCGGGAGGAGATATGGCTCCCCGATGTCCGCTCTAATTTCAGGTGCCGGCGAGATTTGCGATGAGTCGACAGGATTGCGCTGCGGCGGTCAAGAGGGGTTCTGACTTGCGCGACCGCTGCTCCGCATGAGCTGCGCGTAAAGATGATTGATCTCCTCGGCCTGCTGCGAGGTAACATCAGAATAGCCGAGAGCTTCAATACGATCGTTGCGAGGCTGCATGTTGTGGCCATTCACGATGGCACGCATCGGCAATTCCTGACGTACCGAGCCGCCGGCCAATGCAACCTCGCCAGCGGAAGCCGAGTAAACAGCCAAAATGAGCAGGCAGCAACCGCCTGCCTCGGCCATGATGCGAGACGATCCACCAGATCGCCTTCGCTTGGAATGGCTGTCCGTCATCGACGCTCGCTCCAGAATGGGTTGAGCCAGCTTTGCCTGTTCGGCTGCTTGGCCATTTCTGGTCTTTCCATCATATTTCCGTTCACCGTTCTCAGGTCGCAATCTCAACCGCTGGGCTCCAGGTCCTTTTGGCGCGGTTGAAGCTATTCTCCTTGGCTTCAAGGAATGCCGACAGATGCGCATGCAGTGCCCTTACCGATTCCGGGCCGAGAACTAGGAAGGCGATTTTCCCTCCCTGTTGTGCGCGGATCCCCACGCTTCGCAGCGACATGAAGCCAAACCACAGCGTGAGGCGGTCTTCAGCATTCAGGTCGCAGCTGAGGAAAAGCGGATTCATTGGTGTTTTCCTTCGGCAATCAGTAGCGCTTGTGAGCATCGGCCGTGAGAGGACCAATTATTGATTAACCGCCTCGCTGGAGGCGCGGCGCAGCTTGGGTTTGTCGCTGCGTCGTGGCCCGTGTTGCATAAAAGCGTTGGACTGATTGCGCGTACTCGTAGCCGGGTGTGCCGGCGGCAAATTCCGGGGGCAAGGAGTTCGACGTCTGCACAATGCCTTCGCCCCCGTTGGTCGCCAGCACAGGTCCCTGCGTTGTGGCGACAGCCAAGCCGGGCGTCGAGCTTGGATAGGTTTCCGAGCCGGTATCCGCTCGGGCAGGTGATGAGTAAACCGGTTGCGCCGACCCGGTGGGGTACGACTCGCTATCAGCACGGACGTTGTGGATGCCTGATAGTAGTATGGAGGCAGCGGCGATCGCGATCTCTTTGTGCATGACCGGTTCCTTTGATTGCTTCGACTCGTCTTGAAGGCCTGGGCTTTTGTTTGGGCGTGCAGCTTATCTCGTGCTGCCTTGACCCGTCGGTGACGGGAGTTATTCGTGTGGTTATGGCGAAAAAATCTGCCTAGAGCGCGATCGCTTGAGGCGGACTCGGGTTCGCAATTCGCGAGCCCCGGGTCCATTCTGCGCCCAAAATGGGGGCCCGGGATTGGGATCCCGATCGTCGGAAGGCGTGAGCCGTGCTCTGAAAACCAAGGTCTTTAGA
>JAFAHH010000947.1 GCA_019237355.1 Acetobacteraceae bacterium
GCACTTGGACGGGACCTATGGCGCGGCATGCTACGGAGAACCGGCTCGGGTTGGTCGCTAGACCCACCGAGCCCTTAATACCCCCGGTTTCGGCCCGCGACAGATAACAGCTGACGCCGTCCACCTTTGGATCGTCGTACCGTTCAACCGCGATCCGGTCATTACGTCCGAGAATGCGGAAGGTGGTATCGACCTCCCCGATCCGATGAGCGTCTTGCGCGATCGCCAACGTAGGGGCGAACAGCACAGCGAAAGGCAGAAGTCGGCGCATGGCGTAGATCCTATCTTTACGACCCGCCAGAGCATAATGGCTTTGGTCGAAGCCATCATGCTCTACGTTTTGGTTTGAGAGCGCGTCTCAGGCTTTCCGGCGGTGGGGACCCCAATCCCTGCCCCATTTTGCGCGCATAAAGTGGACCCGGTGCTCGCGAATTGGGAAACCGGCCCCGCTCCAGCCATCGCGCTCTATTCTGGCAGGAGCAGGGGCCGTTTCCCATCAGCGAAGCAGGTATGTGAGCCCGCTTCGCCCTGGCAGGTTTGGAGAGCTGTGTTTCCTGCGCCGCCCGCATGGAAAAATAGCCGCGGATTATGCGTTGTCCGCGCATGACACTCGTCTTTCTTTTCCTGGCTGCCATGGGCGCTGGCCTAATGAACGCGCTCGCCGGCGGCGGGTCGTTTGTCACCCTACCCGCGCTTATGTTCACCGGCCTCGATGCGCGGGCGGCAAACATCACCTCGACCATCGCGCTCTTCCCAGGCCAAGTCACGACCGGCTTAGCTGGCCGCAGCCTATTGGGAGGGGTGGGCGCGCTGAGTTTCCAAGTGCTCGTCGCAATCAGCGTGGCAGGAGGTGCGCTGGGGGCGTTCTTGCTGCTCGCGACCCCGGCCTCCTTCTTCGAGCGCCTGTTGCCGTTCTTGGTACTCTTCGCGACGGCACTCTTCGCCTGGGGTAGTTTCATGCGGCGCCCGAACCCGGCATATGGGCATTTGAGCCATAAAGCCGCGGCGCTGGTGCAGTTCCTTATATCGGTCTACGGCGGATATTTTGGCGGCGGCATTGGGTTTCTGATGCTGGCGGCGCTGACCATGGCCGGCCTAAACGTGCACCATGCGGGCGCGCTAAAGAATGCCCTTGCCGGGGCGATGAACGCTATCGCGGTCGTAATCTTCGCATTCTCGCCGCACGTTGGCTGGGTTCAGGCGCCGTTTGCGGCAGTCGGCGCCATCCTCGGCGGCCAGGCGGGAGTTTGGGCGATGACCCGCGTGAATGAGGTCCTCCTGCGCTCAACCGTTGTGTGCATTGGCTTGGCCCTGACCATCGGGCTCTTTGTGCGGGCCTGGTAGGCCCCGGAATCCTTCTGGGGTCGTTATACGGTCTCCACTACGGTCGACACAGCCCGGCCCATGCGCTGTGCGGCAGTAATGCCCCGAGCCAGCCGGAGTACCGCGCGGGGTGTGCTGGCGAGACCTCCGAATTCTCCTAGGAAAAACTCCAAATACGCCTCGATCCAATAAAGAAGGCGGCCGAGATCGCGCCCAGAACGGACATAGGGGGTATTGCCGGGCTGCAGTGAGGGGCTGTGGTAGCTGACGACGAAAACCTTGTGGTTGTCGCGCTCCCGCAAGTCGCGCGTTAGCCGCTTCGCCTCGGCGAGGGAGGTTCCTTCGGGAGTTAGCTGCACGCGGTCGAGTAGGCGGGTACGTGCCAGTACGCCCGGGATCCGAAACCGCTGAGCTTCCGGGCCACGGACCCGGCGATAAAGGCCTGCGCCGCCCCGGCCGAGAGGCCCAGTCAAACCAACGGTAACCGGGATTTCGAGGATCCGGTTTTCCGGACCAAACCAGAAAGGCTTCGGCGGGGCCAAAAAGAAATCCGGCTCCCCGGGGTTCTTTACCTCGAAAAGAGGCCGCACGCTGCAATCGATGCGGTAGCCCAGCAAATCGAGCGCCTCGGCCGTATGCGGGCCTAAGCCGTACCGGCCCGCCCTGTATAGTATGGGCCTGCAGCCCAGATTGGCGGAGATCGTTTCCGTCAGCACCCGAATCTTTGCGGCCTCGAGGCCGGCAGGCAAGTTCCCGGGGAAGGAATTGTGCTCCGATAGCTCCTCGCTGATCGGCGGATTCAGCCAGGGGTGCAGCTGAGCAGCAATTTCACACGATCCGTCCGCGAGAAACTCGAGCAACGGGCGGTACCCGTCTTCCTGTGACGCTACCGCGTAATCCACAGCGTAGGAAGGCACGATCCGGAATCGCTCGAAGATGCGCTGCGCCTTCTCCTGATGCGCCATTGAACGCACGTTGCTCCCCCCGTAGGGTACCAGGCTCCAATCGAACTCCTCTTCGGTGTCGATCACGACCAGGAGGTAAGGGCTGGTGTTGCTGAAATCGACCGGAGCAACGCTAGATCCGAAGAGTGTGCCCGCCTCCTCATTCCTGTGGTCACCCGATAGTACGCTGGCCACGCCGCGGCGGGCATCGAGAACCGGTTTCGGCGCATACGAAGCGGCAAGCCGGATCGCGATATTGATCGAGGGCCTCGCCAGAACAACCTCGCGCAGAAGCCGTCGCGACAATTCAAGATTGCGCTCGAACAGCGCGCTCTGGCCGAATTGCTCCAAGATCGCCCACTTCTTCTGCTGCACGATTTCGTGTGGCAGCCGCAAGTGGCGCGCCAGTAGCTCGAGGTTGAAAAGCGACGCGGCGAAAAAGCGTTCGGCGTTGGAGGAAATCCCGACGCCGCGCGTGTAGTGGCAGAGCACCTCTGGGCAACTTACGATCCGTCTGCCCGAAGCGGCGACACGGAGCCAAAGATTGTAATCTTCGACCGAAATCAAAGGGCGCGACTCATCGAAGCCGCCGAGTTCTTCAAAGACGCTCCGTCGGATAAGAACCGATGAGTTGAAAATAAGATTACGGCGCCACAGAGCCTCGAAAGTCAGCTCCTCGGGGAGGGCGCCTGGCGCATCATCCGAAGGACTATGGATGATGGCGATGTCATCGGAGATGTCACACTTAAGCTGCGCTTCCAGCTTGTGAGGATACCACCAGTCGTCGGCATCGAGCATAGCCAGCCAATTGCCGCTGGCGTGGCGTGCACCCAGATTGCGAGCAGAAGCGGGTCCGCCATTTGGCTTCTTCAGCAGACGGGCCGCAGACCCGAAATCACTGACCGCCTCGGCTGTCCTGTCGGAGGAGCCGTCATCCACCACGATGATTTCCAGCGGAGGAATGGTTTGCGCCAATGCACTCTCGATGGCGCGCGCAATCGTGCGTTCCGAGTTGTAGGCCGGAATGATCACGCTCACGCTGGACATTTAACCGAGAACCTCCCGGTACATTCGCAGAATCTGATCGGTTACCGCTTCCTCGGAAAATTTCTGCAATACGTACGGTCGCGCGCGGGCGGCGAGCCGGCCCCGCAGGTCCGGACTATCGAGCAGAAGACGGATCGCAGCAACGAAGGCCTGTGGGTCGGCCAAATTGGCGAAATGACCGGCAGGTCCGGCTACATAGCGAAAACTCGGGTTATCGTGGCACAGAACGGGAAGGCCTGCCGCCATCGCTTCGATAAGCACGATCCCGAAGGTCTCGAACAAAGAAGGCATTATCAACAAATCTGCGGCCTGATACAGCTTAGCCATCGAAGAACGTGGGAAATCGACAAGGAACCGAACCCTGTTCCCGAGCAGCTCCTGACCAATGGCTATGATTTCGCTCGTATCCGATTCCCTTCCTCCAGCCACAACCAGCAAAACGGGGTATTCGGATTCTCGGGTCGCCTGCGCAAAAGCATGCAGCAGGACATCAACGCGCTTATGATACCGCCGGATGGCAGCGGAGCAGAGCACGATAAGCCCTTTCGGCGGCAGTCCTAGCGCTGCCCGGGCTTCGGCTTGCATCCCTGGAACATAGGCATGCACATTCACGAAATTCGGTACGGCGTAGACCGACTGACCCGGCGGTCGCTCCGCCTCCCATGCCTCGGCCGCGGCCGGTGTCAGGAGCTGAAGATAAGGAAAACTCTTGAGCACGTGGGAGGCCTCGCCCGTTCCGTTCGCCAGAATCACCCGTGCTTGGGATAACCCATGCCGGCGCGCTGCTTCTAGCAGCCGACCTATGACTGGATCCTGAATATGCACCACATCGATGCCAGTCCGTATGCGCCGCCACAGATTGAGCGCGAAGGTGAACTGCTCGACCTCGTAGTCCTTGCCCAATCCGTATCGCCATCCGCCTAGACGGCGGAAGATGCCCGCTAAGGTACGAGCACAGGCCCCGGTTCGGGGGAGGCACGGCACGGCTTCGACGGGCGCTGGACCGCCCGCGCCGAACAGGCGGACCGGCGCGCCGCGTCGGAGCAGAGCCCGGCCCAAATCCTCGGCCCATGCTTCTATGCCTCTCCGAATATGGCCAAGCCCGGAGCAGGCAATGGCCACCCGCGGCCAGGGCGCAACTTTCGCCTTGGCCAGCGAGAGGTTCGAGCGTGATGACTTTGGGTCGAAGCCATCTCGCCCTAGACTAAGCCTCTCTGGTTTGAGAGCGCGATTGAGGCTTTCCGGCGAGTCCGCCTCAAGCCATGGCGTTCGAAAGCGCTTTCCGATCAACTCGTTGGCTGGAATGTGCTCTAGCCTCTGGCCGAGAACGCGACTGACGCTGTCCGGCCATCCCGCCTCAAGCGATCCCATTCTAATCGCGCCGTCCATCTAGGAGCGCTTACGGCTGGAACGAAAACGATACAGCACGATGTGCAGCATCAGCTCACCTCGCAGATTGCATGGGCGCCGGTCGCGCGCGCTCGCGATGACCTTGCCGCCTCTGAGCGGGACGTTAGCTGTGAATCATGAACAGAGCGTGAACGCTAGAAGAACATCGGTGACCGCGTGTTCGCCTAACCGATGCCCAGAAACGCGCTAACCGAAACCGGACGTTAATCGCTCACAGAGTGCGGGCCAGCCCGCAATCCTTCAAACTGCCTTCTTAAGCGTCGGGGATGCCTTGAAGCGCACGGTTTTCCCCGCCTTCACCTTGATTTCTTCGCCAGTCCGCGGGTTCAGTCCCTTACGCGCCTTGGTTTTGCGGACCGTGAAAGTTCCGAAGCTCGGCAGCGTGAAGCGGCCGTCTTTCTTGAGCTGGCGCACAATAGCGTCAATCAAATCGGACGCGGCCCGATTCGCTGCGGTCCCGGTAAGATCGGCCGACTCCTGAATAATCTGTGCGATGAAGGCTTTCGACATGCGGGCTCCTTGCCGATGCTACTCTGATGCTGGGGACGATTCCCGATTTTCCAACTGTAGTAGACGGGGACTGCAAGTTGTGGAAGGGGTATTGGAGCAGCCGGGTTGACGATCTCAGCTCCGTGGTCCGCCAACGGAACTCGCCGCATATCTCCGAGACCCGGAACCGGACAATGGTGGCGCTATGATCCCGTTTTCCCGCCGCTCGCGATATGCGTTTCGTGCTGGACGAGATTGTCGGCCCTGCCACGCTAGAGCGCGATGGCTTGAGGCGGAATCGTCGGAAAGCCTGAATCGCGCTCTCAAACCGGGAATCCTAGAGAATGACGACTTCGACCTGAAGTCATCATGCTCTAGAGCCCGATGGTTTGAGGCGAACTCTGGTTCCCAATTCGCGAGCACCGGGTCCCATTTTGCGTGCAAAGTAGGGGCCCGGAATTGGGGTCCCGATCGTTGGAAAGCCTGAATCGCGCTCAAAACCCAGAGCTGGAGCGAGATGACTTGACCGGAAGTCATCCCGTTCTAGCTAGGCTGCCAGCCTGTCGCGTTACGAGAGCGCTACGCCGGATACGATGGCCGCAGTCTGGAACCACTGGCGCGCTCGCCCGCGACGAATTGGCACCGCTGAATGATGCCGGGGGAACGGTACGGGTGGCAGCTCGAGAACGGCGTTGTGCGCTCGCCGCGAGGCTTCGAGGAAGCATGGGCCAGCTTCGTGGCAGGCGGCTGGACCGGGCTTCCGAAGCCGGGAGAGTTTGGTGGCCAGGCCTGGCGCTCGCGCATCGGCCGCGCCGGCAGGATGAACCTCACCGAACCTCCGCGACCATGACTGGACCGAAAACATCGTCCACCTGGTCCTGGTGCGCACACCGGGCGCGCCCGCGGGCACAAAGGCGATTTCTCTCTTCTTGGCCCCCAAATACCCTGCCCGGGAGGATGGTTGGCTTGGCGAGCGGAATGATGTCCGATGCGTCACCCTCGAGCATAAGCTCGGCATTCATGCGGGCCCGACGGCCGTGCCCGCCTATGGCGATCAGGGAGGCTGGAGTATTCTGGTCGGCGAGGAACGGCGCGGGATGAGTCCATGTTCACAATGACGAACAATGCGTGCCCCGCTGTCGGCTTGCCGGGCATCCCGCGATTTCCGAGCGGCGTACCAGCAGGCGAATGTGCGCGTGCTCGATGTAATGACTTGTCAACTGTCGCAGCGCTGCTGACGGGCCGACAGAGGGATCGAGCGGCCTGCCGGCTTGAGGGAGCCAATGTAGCGCCGGCAATTAGGAAGCCGTGTTGTGGAGCGAAACTATCGGCGCTTAGCGTTAGCCCAGCTATATCCAAGAGAAAGGGAGCGAATTGATGACCTTCGTCAGTGATGCTCGTGCGAGACGAAGTCAGCCATCCCAGTGTAGTTGCTGTACGATGGCGTCGCCGAGCCGCATCGCTCGGCGCAAGGCGTGTGCCGGGATATTCCTTGGCGCGTCGGCGCTCACGCTGCCCGTGGCTGGCCTGCTTGTCACCCCCCCGGCACGAGCGCAAACCGCACTAACGGCCGAGGCCGCCCTCGATCAGTTGATGGCGGGAAACGCACGTTTCGTTGGACGTCGGCTCACGTCATTCGAAGCTGACCTCGACATCCTCAAACAGCAGACTGTAACCAAACAGGACCCGTTCGCCGCGGTGCTGTCCTGTGCCGATTCCCGCGTGCCGGTGGAAATCATCTTTGATCAGAGCATTGGCCACGTTTTCGTCGCTCGCATCGCGGGCAACGTGTGCACGCCTGAGATCATCGCTAGCCTGGAATACGGCGCTGCCGTCCTCGGTACCGCCGCAATTGTGGTGCTGGGACACAGCAATTGTGGCGCGGTGAAGGCGACGATTGAGGCCAAGGCCGTGCCGGGCCAGATCAGTGCCCTATACGCCCCACTCCGGCCGGCGGTAGATCGCGCGGGCCAGAATCTCGAGGCGGCGATCCGCATCAATGCGCAGATCCAGGCGGCATTGCTACGCACTGCCTCGCCGGTGATTGCGGGGCTTGTGCAGCAGAAAAAGTTGAAGGTGATCGCGGGGTATTACGAACTCGGCAGCGGCAAGGTGTCGTTGCTATCCTAGTCTAGGGCATGATGGCTACGATCTGAAGTCATCATGCCCTAGCCGGTTAAGGCTGCTTGGCCGCAAGCCTCAGCCCTGACCCAGCAATGCCGCTTTCAAGTCTTCGGATGGTGGCCTGGGCCCAATAAACCCCTCCAGGATGCGGAACCCCAGGTCGGGGTTGTTGAAGGTGGCCAGCGGTTGGTTGTTGGACAGCACCTGCAGGCCGCTGCGCCTTATAATGTAGGTCGAGGTGTCACCCGGCCGCACGGCAGGCGCCAACTTGATGAGACGGTCGTAATCCGCCGCATCCGATTGCGGGCATTGGCCCGCCCCACAATTCACCTGCTGGCCTTCGCGGTATTGGTGTTCGACCTGCTCCTTACTGGCGCTCCGGAGATACTGCAGCAGAATGACTTTGATCCCGGGATCAGACTCGATCGCGCGCGCGTCGTGGCTCGGGTGCTCGAGGTAGAGACCAGCGACATAGCCTCGGATGCCCAGCACAGTATACGTGCGCGCACCCATTCCGTTGAGAACTAGTGTCTTGCCATCGACTTGGATGGTGTCGGGGAAGGTGACGCCGCCGGCCGTTTTGGCGCTGGCGACACCTGCCAGGAGTGTAGCGGCGAGCAAAGTAGCGACGGCCCATTTCATGGCGAATCCTCCTTAATGCGCAGCGTTGGGTTTGCGAGAGTGCATTTCGTTAGGACTGCTGTGTCCTGGGTTCAGGACGGCTGCGGCACGAGAGTACACGGAAGGCACATGTTACCACCGATCTCGACAATCGGAGCGGTCGGCTGGCCCACGGCGCGCCAGGCATCGAGACCACCAAGAAGCGGCCGTACGTCTTTGAAACCGAGCTTGTGCATCTGCCGCGCGACGGCGGCTGCACTAACCTCGTTTGGGCAGGTGCAGTAGATCACCACCGGTCCGGTCTTCGCTAGGTCGGGACAGGTCGCGACATTTTGCCACAGGAGAGCACCCGGAATCACATAAGGGTCGGCGGTTCGCTGCGGGGCGGAGCGCGCATCGATGATGACCGGCGTGAGGCCGGCGGCGAGCATCTCGGCGAGTTCCGCGGCCGAGATGCGGGCCATGCGAAGGCGGCGGATAAGCTGGACCCGGCGGAACCAGCGATAGAGGATGTAGCCGAGGGTGAGCAGGAACGCGACGCCGCCGAGGTCGATCCCGACGCGGCGAAGGCCGAGCAGCATCGCGCCGATCTGTTCCGCGAGGAAATAGCCGAGGGCAAAGCCGGTGCCGATCCAAAGGGCGGCGCCGAACGCGGCGTACGCATAAAACCGGTGCAGTGGGACGCCCGCGGCACCGGCGACCGGGGCGCTCACCGTAGAAAGGCCGGGGATGAAGCGGGCGACCAGGAACAGTTTGAGGCCTTGGCGCGCGAAGAAGTCGGCAGTGCGTCGGATGCAGGTCTCCCGCGTGAGCGAAATAAGACACAGCAGAGCGAGAACCCTTGGACCGTGTTTCCGGCCGAGAAGGAACCACGTGATATCGCCGATCGCGGCGCCAAGCATCGCGCACGCAAATGACAGGACGGCGAGCCAGGGTCCGCCGCCCCAGTGGCTCAGGAGCGTGCCGGCGAAGATCAGGCCGGCGAAGGCGGGCACCGGGATGCCCAATGACCCGGCGAGCACGCTGGCGAAGGCGAGCAGCGGTGCATCTGTTGACATACTGGAGAGGCCGGCGCCGGCCATGAGTGCTCCTCCTTACCCACAGGCTAATATGGCGTGCCTGTGGGCTCGCTTTCCCCGTTGTTGTCGCACAAAACCAGCGAGCTGAGGTTTCTCTATAAGTTGCACAAGCTGCTGGCCAGCCTGCCAATGATTTGGCATACGAACGTCTAGGCGATCCGTTAGCTGTTGGATTGCGGCTCTTGACCCAAAGCGCGACCTAGCAATTTAAGGTTCCGTACGCTCGATTAAAGACGGTGCCGGCGCCGTTCCACTTGCGCTATATCGGCCCAGGAATATTCTAGAGCAGATCGCGCTTGACTGGAAACGGTTGCGCTCCAGGAGCGCGTGACCGGGTTCCCATCGCGCTGGGCGCGACGGGACCCGATGCTCGCAAAATAAGCTAGAGCGCTTCCAGTCTGACTGAGAGCGCTTTAGGGTTCGATTAGGCTGGATGGAACCCTCCTTTTGCCGATGTCACCGATCGGGTGCTCCCCGCCGGCTCCGACGATCTCCATTTCTACGTCGGCGTAACAATGTCAGCCAATGCGGTGATCCCATCGCGCTTGGGCGGGGAGTCCATGCACGTCTGGCCGGCGGCGGTCAGCGACGATCCCCTCCAAGACGAGGCGCAAGCGCCAAGGCAAGCGGGATGGTTGCGAGCGCCGTCAGCGCGGTCGCCGCGGTCGCCCAGCCAACTCCCACAGCATCGCCGAGCACACCATAAAACACGGGTGCGACAGCGCCCGACCCAATCGTCCCAGTGTAGAATATCGCGAAGGCTCGTTCAGCGCGACCCGGCGCGGCCAACTCTGGCACGGTGCCGTAGAGGACTGAAGACGTGCCGTTCAGCATCACCCCAAGTGCCGGGAGGACCATCAGCGAAGGCGCGAGCGGCAAATCCAAAATCCCCAGGATTGCCGCGGCCGTTCCACCTTCGGTCAGCAATACCGTGCCCAGGACGCCGATCCGCGCACCAAGCCAGCCGAAGGCGAATTTGCCTGCAGCACCCCCCATAAACACCAAGGCAAGGCCCAGTCCAACGGTGGGCAAGGCGGCGCCTTTGGACTTTAGCAAAAAAGGCAGGAAGGTGAGCAGGCCCATCCGCACAGCGCTATCGAGCACCCCAATGGCAAACAGCAGCAGGAACCCGCGGCCTGCGGCAGCTTGTTTCACGTCCTGGCTGTACATCAATGGTTGAGGGCGCCCAACTGGGGGCAAAAGCAGGGCGATAGCTGCGGCCACCATCAGGCCGAGCCCCGAAAGCAACCAAAGCGCGCCACGCCAGGGCATCAGGGTCAGCAACACCGCGATCAGCGCGGGAAGCGCCGCCTTTCCAAGATCGCCCGTGAAATTGTAGGTTCCGAGCGGCCCCCTTGCGGCCCCCCGATAAGCTCGCGCGACCGCGGCGGAGGCGATGGGATGTTGCGTGCTTGATCCCGCCCCCGATAACGCCAGCCCAGCGATCAGGCCCAACAGCCCCCCCGAAGACCCGGCCAACGCATATCCGAACGCGGCTAAGGCGGTACCGACCCCCAGGACAACGCTTCCCCCAAGCCGTTCAGCCAATCGGCCGGCCGGGATCTGCAGCCCGGCCATCGTGCCGGTATAGACGCCACGCAGCACAGCCAGCAGCCCATAGCTTAGCTTGAACTCGGCCTGCCAGACCGGCAGCAGCACATAGATCAAATCGGTGTAGCCATCATGGAGGGCATGCGCGCACCCAGCAAGGACCAGGGTACGCAGAGGCCGGGCGCCGTTGACCCGGGCCGGGGAGGCATCTAGCGAGAAGTTGAGTATCCTACTCATAAGCCACGGAATCCGCCCCTAGGCAGCACTCCTGGCAAGTAGCGCTGACGCGTTGAACCGCGCCTTAGCGCTTACTGAACTGGAAGCTACGGCGTGCCTTCATCCGCCCGTATTTCTTCCGTTCGACGACCCGCGGGTCGCGGGTAAGGAACCCGGCCGCCTTCAGAATGGTGCGCAGCTCGGGCTCAAAGTAGGTGAGAGCCCGGCTGATCCCGTGCCGGACCGCTCCCGCCTGGCCGGAGAGCCCCCCGCCGGTTACCGTGCAATACACGTCGAACTGGTTGTAACGATCGGCGACCAGAAATGGCTGGGTAATCAACATGCGCAGCACAGGGCGGGCGAAATACTGGCCTACGCGCTTGCCATTGACGGTGATTTCGCCTTTGCCGGGTTTGATCCAGACACGAGCGACCGCATCCTTGCGCCGCCCGGTGGCGTAGCTCCGGCCGAGCGCGTCGCGTTGGGGCTGTCGCTGTGGCTGCTCGGCAATCGGTTGCGCCGGGGTGGTTACAAGCCCGAGATCCTTCAGATCCGCGAGCGTCCGGGTTTGGGTTCCAGACATTCCGCTCACATTCTTTTGTTCTTGGCGTTCATGGCCGCGACATCGAGTGTCCGCGGTTGCTGCCCTTCATGGGGATGTTCCGGGCCTGGATAGATGTGCAAATGGGTCATTTGTTTCCGCTGCAACGGCCCCCGTGTAATCATCCGTTCCACGGCCTTGTGCAGCACGCGTTCGGGATGCGCGCTCTCGAGCCGCTCCCGCAAGGTGCGGCTCTTGATGCCCCCCGGATAGCCGGTGTGGTAATGAAACACCGATTGCTCGAGCTTTCTGCCGGTTGCCCTCACCTTGCGTGCGTTCACGACGATTACATTGTCGCCGCAGTCGACATGCGGCGTGTATTGCGGCTTGTGCTTCCCGCGCAGCCGGGTGGCGATCAATGCGGCGAGGCGGCCCAGAACGACACCGTCCGCATCGATCAACACCCAGTCTTTCTTCACCTCCGCGGGCTTCAGCGAAAGTGTCGTTCTCAGCATGGCTTATCCCTTAGCGCGAGGCGGGGCTTATGGCCGCAAAAACGGCTTGGCGTCAAGGCTTGGCCCTTGTGGTAATATAATACCGCAGCCTTTTCCAACCGGCCAGGCATGGCAAGAACGGTGGTTCTGTTGCAAAGCCGGGGACGGATGTGGGTAGGGTACGAACCGCCTGGAGGACACTGGCCGGCTATGAGACGATGGGATGATCAGAAAGGGGGAGGTTCACAACGTCGGCGGCCACGACATCCACGCGCAGACCGCCTTCCTCAGCAGCGTTTTCGAGGTGGCCGCCTGAAAGCATTCACTTCAGCACCTGCCTGTCCCGACTCAGAATTTGCAACAGAACCATTACCTGCAGTTCGCCACCGGGCTGCACGCCTGCTACGGGAGGTATATCAGTCAGATCCAGATCCCCCAGATGCTCAAGCCCTTGCTCAAGCTACCGGGCCTGCGCCCGGCTGGCGCTCCGGACTATGATGGCACGTTCCCCCAGGCGCTGCTTGTGACGGCCGACGTCAGTATGTCTTGAGGTATTCCAGCAGGGCCATGCGATCGGGCTCGGCCAGGTCGGTGCCCCAGAGGTGGCCACCATTGCCATCGCCGGTCCGGGTGGTGTCGACGAGGCAGTCCTGCTGGCTGCAGGCCGTCTCGACGGCGAAGCCGAGCTTGACAGGGTCATACTGGCGCGCACCGAGCGCGAATCTCTTGGGCCGCTGCTCGGGGGGCAGCAGCAAATCGTACAACGTTGGCACCGAGCCGTTGTGCAGGAAAGGTGCCGCAGCCCAGATCCCATAAAGGGGCCGCGCAGCATAGGGACCATATGGCGGCTTCGTATCGAGCAGCGTGTCGCGCCAGGTGATGCTCTTGCGCCTGTCGAGATCCTCCATCACCCGCTGCTGCGCCGCGTCGATCCCGGCTGCGGCGTAGGCTTTCTGCTTGATGCTGTCCACTGCGGCTTGCACGGTCCGGGCGAAGGAATTTCCGGTGAAGGCGGCGCCCGCCTTTACGCCAGCGCAGTCCTTCAGCAGCTCGGAGTCCTCGGCGGTGTACGTGCGCGGCGGAATCGTGAGCGGACCGGTATCGGGGATGGGACAGGAGATCCTGAGCGCGACGGTGGCGTCGGTGCGGACCTCCTCCGGACGCATGCCGCGGAGCCGGATCAGGCCGGTTGGCGTGCGTTGATCGTTGCCATACTCGTGGCACGCGGCACACCGGTTCCGGAAGATGGTTTCGCCCGCCGCCGCTAGGTCGGGCTTGATCTCGCCGAAGATCGCCGCCGGCCACCGAGGCGGATCGATATAGTAGGCCAGCCACTCGAGCGCGTGCATGCTCGCCATTGGGATGGAACTGTCGAAGAGCGAGCCGGTGTGCTTGGGATCGAGCACGACGGTTGCGCCGGCGCCGAGGGTCTCGGTGAAGTTACGCTCCATCACCGTGTCGGTGTCGATGGTCCATTCGACCCAATCGTAGTCCTTGAAACCCCAGACCGGGGGGAAACGACCAGGCTGGTCGCCGTACGCCTCGGCCGGCTCCGGCGCCGTGGCCTTGCGCGACCAGAGCGGTGGGAATTTCACCGCCGCGTCGAGCTTGACCATGTTGGCGCGGTTGACTTGGAACCTGCCGTCCGGGTCGGTCTTGCGCAGACGCGTGAAAAGGAAGTTGCGGGTGCCGTCGAATGCGTCGAGGCGCCCGAACCCGGAGGTTGGGTGCTCGGGATCGCGCTGCTCCTTGGCGGCGCGGATGACGTCGATCAGCTCGAGCCGTGCATCAAGCCGGTCGCGGTGCAGGAGCGCATTCGCGCCGTAATAGACGAGAGTCGCAGGGCGGATGAACGGTGCGGCGACCCCGTGGCGTTGCCAATCTTGCCGCCCCAGTCGCTTGAGCGCATGCCACAGCTTGCCACGGTCGCTCGTCGTCGCCAGGAGCGCCTCGACCGCCTGCGAATAGAAGAGCTGAAGATTGAACATGTTGGGCGCGCCGTCGACCCGCAGGGCTTTGCCGCCGTGGCGCAGCTCGCCTACGTGACAGGCTGCGCAGTTGACCCCGACGAAATCCATGCCGAAAGTGAACGGGTTGGTCGACACGGTCAGGCCGACCGGCAAGCCGTCGTCGCGCCCGGGGTCGGGCAGAAGGCCGAAGCGCCCGAGGTTCTCGACGAACGGCTTGCTCGACCCGGGGTCGGCGACATCGACCGCGGTCAGCAGAATCCAGGGCAGGATCTCCGAGCCCTGCGACAGGTGGTAGTAGGTTTGCCGCTGCGTCTGCGTCAGCCCGTTACGGTAATCGGCGACGACCGACGGATCGGGACGGTCGAACTTCACCTCCATCCTGTCGTCGAGCGCCCCGCTCGCGACAGGGATGGCGTAGAGGATGGCCGCGAGCAGGTACACCCCGACGATCAGGGCGAGCAGGAGGCGGGCGAAACGCACGGCGTTGTCCTCCTCGGGGTTACTTTGCGACGAACGCCTTCAACGCACCGAGCAGCGCCTTTGGATCGTGACTGCCCTGGTAGACCGGCGGCGGTGCGGGGCCACGCTTCAGCAAGGTGTGGATCGCCTCCCAGGCCGTGCGGGCCGAATACTCGATGGTGAACGCCACCTCCTGCCCGACTTCGACATACTGACCGATCAGGCCGAGATTGGTGGACCCCTCCGGGACCGGGCGAGGACGGTCCGTGCGGCTTCGCGGCATCCAGATATTATTCACGTAAGGCATGTTGCAGGGGATGCAGATCGAGGACTTCATGATCGCACCGAGCTGCTCGTCGAACCGCAATTGCCGCAGCACTTCCTCCAGGATCTCCGCCCCGGTGCACTCGTCCATGCGCTTCTGCACGAAGTCGCCGGTCCGCTCGGGATACAGGCCGTAGCCCCACCAGACCTTCGTGCCTTCCGGCTGTCCGATCACCTCCGGCTGGTGAAAGATCGTGAGCGACAGGACCCAGCCCGAGTCCTTCAGTGTCACCAGGCCGCCTCGACCGGGTTCGCTGCGCGTCAGTGCGGTCATCTTCTCGATGAACGCGTCCCCCGTGGTCGTGACCGTAAAGGTGACCCAGCGCGAGTCGGGCACTACCGCATCGCCAAAGAACACGCTGGGGTTGCCGAAGGCCGGCCGGTCCTTGGCCAGGCGCTGCCACAGAGCCCAGGACGAGCTGCCGCGCCGCTTCGGCGGTGGCTCGGTCATCGATCCAACCGAGAGGTCCGCCGCCTGCGATCCGGTCGTCAGCAGCACGATGTCCTCTGGCCCGATCGCGACCGGAGTCACCACGCAATTCCGCTCGCACTCCAGCCGTTCGACCGTGATCCGGTCTGACGCCGGAGCCAGGCCGACGTCACGGACGAAGGTGCGGGTCTGCAGTTTCACGCCCCGCGCCTCGAGCCAGGCGGCCAAAGGTTCGATGAACGCCTGGAACTGGCAGTATGGCGTACGCAGGATGTGCTGCATGTCCGAGAGGTCGGGGAACAGGTTCAGGGCGCGGTTGATGTAGCGCCGGAACTCGGTCGCGCCGTGCTGCGGCAGCGAGCCCATGATGGTCGACCAGAGCAGCCAGAACTCGGTCTGGAAGAAATCGGCGGGGAAGAATTCCTCGATCCGCCGTCCGTCCAGCAGCCCTTCAGGCGTGAGCGAAAGTTTCACGAGATCGAGCCCATGGTGCAGGCTCAGCCCATAATGGGGCCTGTGCACGATCTGGCCGTTGCGGCCGATGATGTGCGCTCGGTCATGAAACGGGTTCTCGGTGTTGAAGTCAAAGAACTCCTTCTTGACCGACACCGAAGGATTGCGGGCCGAGGGAATGTCAGCCAGCAGCTCGAACGTGCAGCGGAACTCGTCGTCGAACACGGAGCCAGGAAGATTGTAGCCGGTCTGTGCGTTCCCACTCAGGAAGAAGCCGCCGCCAGGCTGCGCTTCCGCCTCGTAGATCGTGATGTCCGGGCCGGGCACGTCTGCGTTCCGGATGAGATATGCGGCCGCGGCCAGTCCGCCGAAGCCACCGCCGACGATATGCGCCTGCATCGCCCTCCCCCTTAGTTGCTGAGG
>JAFAHH010001066.1 GCA_019237355.1 Acetobacteraceae bacterium
CCGTCGATAGCCCGGCGCCACAGCACCGCGCTGAAACCCGGCCGCGATAGCTCCTCGACGAGCGATTCGATTGAAGTCTCGGCAAGAACAGGCGGCCTGCCCCACCAGCCGACCCGCTCGCGCGGCTGAGCGCGGCTCGTTACTGGCGAGGCGTGTTTCGTGGGGTGTTAGTACTCAATCGGCCCCAGTGCGCCGGCGACTATCTGCTTTTGGCCCTGCCGCTCAGCGGCGACGCGATTTCAACCATCGCTTGGGATATTCCTGATCTGGTCGTTGGGCGCGCCGATTGGCGGGCAGTCTAGGCAGATCGCGAGCAGCGAGCGGGAGTCGGCATCGGCTGGACAGATCAGTCAGAGCACTGACCTACGTGCAAGGAAACCGTCCCGCCATGAACCGAAGGAAGGCTACGCTGGCCAACTCGTCTTTACGAGAGGGCTCAGCGCGCACCCAGCTTGCAAACTCCTTCATCGTCTCGCTTCGTTTGGGTGATGGGCTGGGAATGCAAATCTTCGTCCCGCTAGGGTTCTGGCGGTCCGTCTGTAGTACGCCCTGAGCAAATCCATTGCAGAAGTTCAAGCTCGCGAAGCTTGCTTGAGTTGTGGGCGTAACGGTGCAGGCGTCAGCAAGCTCGCCAGCCGTCCTAATGTTCAAACTTAGCGGCGGAGCCTTAGGCGACTTGGTAGGCGCGGCCGCATTTATCGGTGAGGCGCAGACTAGGGTGATCAAACAGAGGACAAGAGTGAATCGCACTGGAGCACCTTGTGGACTAGTCATGCCAACATATGCCGGCGCGACCGGCGGCTTACTGCCGAGGTCGGAACTTGTATGGTCCGGCAATTCAAGAGGCATGCTTCCCCATTCGTAATGCTGGTAGATTGATATCTTTCTACCAATCATGATTGACGGGTCAGTTTCAGCGCTTCTACCTACCTTTTGTTCAACCACTCATCCACAGCTTCGTCGATCAACTCCTGCATTGACCGCCGGTCGTGAAACGCGATGTGCCGCAGCCGGTCATGCACGCTGATCCTCGGCCGCCAGGTCATGGCGGTGCGTGGCTCATCCCGTGGCCTTGGCGAGGAAGCGGGTAGCACTGGCTCGGGCTTTGCGCCCTGCCCTTTCACTGGGATCACTTCAAGCGACGAGACTGGCGCCTTGCTCATGTTGTACTCCTAACTTACCAGCAATGTAGCTCCAGAGCGCTGCAATCTCGGCCGCTGCAGGCCCGGCCGGGTCCAGTTCTGGCGCCGTTAGGCCATCTGTTTTGCAGGCCGCGTAATCGACCCGATCCGATATGTGCTGCAGCGCAACTGTCCCGTGCTGCGATAGTACGATTGCTGCCTGTCCGGTGAGACGCACCCTGGGCTTTACCCGGTTGATGATAAAGACCAGCCCCTTCCCAGCCCGTTCGACGGCCTCGACTGTGCTGCCGATGGCGCGCAGATCATCGGGACTGGCCTGAACTGGGACGAGCACCAGATCGGCGTACGCGATTGCGGCGGCCACGCCGGGGTGGATGGCCGGAGGCGTATCCACGAAGGCCAGATTGGTCCCGCGCTGGTGCAATGCCGCTAGTGCTGCAGTCAGATCAGGATCAGGCCGCGCCAGGATCGGAGTGTCAGCCTTACGGGCGTCCCACCATTTCGCCAAACCAGCCATTTCGTCGGTATCCACGATGCCAACAGGTCCGGCGCCCGCCCTTTCTGCCTCTACACCTAAATGGCAGCAGAGCGTGGTTTTGCCCGCGCCGCCTTTCCTTGAAGCTAGAACGATAGTCTTCATTCAACCTCTCCACCAAGGCTGATAGCAACCAAGCTACCATGGTTGGAGTCGGCGCAAGCAGGTTCGCCCTGTTCGCGCCAGCTGCTGCCACCTTGGCTCTCCCAACCTATGGAGAGCAGTTTTGCGCGCCATTATCCCGGTTCTTACCCTGTTCCCGTCCTTTGTGCTCGCCGGGCAAAGCCCAATTCCGCAGCCCGATTCGGCATCAGAGGTCCAGCGGTCGAATGAGATTCCGGCCCTTCGCACGATTCGGGCATCCGGCGCTCAGCTAACCGATCTCGGCACCGTCCACGGCATGCGCACTGTGTTTGCCCGAGCCGGACAGCGTTTCCAGGTGTTCTACGTGACCGCTGATGGAGAGGCTGTCATAGGCGGCGTGATGTGGAATGGGGCTGGCGACAATATCACCCGCGAGCAGGTCGAGGCGATTGATGATGTGATTCCTACAGTCGATGCGATATCAACCAATCAATCTACCAAGCAACCATACAACCAACCATGGGTGAAAGCAGCCGAGGCGACAACGTATGGCCTGATTGGCAATACAGGTGCGCCGCGCTTGTGGATGTTCTTCGATCCGCAGTGCTCTTTCTCAATCCGCGCGATGCAGCAGCTCAAGCCTTATGTCGACCAAGGCCGGGTGCAGCTCGCGCTAGTCCCAGTGTCGATCCTGGATCATGAGGATGGTGGCCTGAGCACGAAAGCGGCCCTATCGCTCCTGAGCCAGCCTGCAGATCAGATGGCCGCTTCCTGGTCGGCTGGTCGGGTGGACGCCCCCGCATCGGATGCGTCAACGAAGCTCTCGCGGAACATGCAGGCTGCCGAGCAGATACACCTACGCGGCACGCCCACCTTTCTGTGGCGCAATGCGGATGGCTCGGAAGGCCGTCTCGATGGCGTCCCCGATGATTTCGGTACGCTGATCGCTCGGGTGGGATCATGATGCGCGCTCTGTTCCGCCGCATTGTCGCGGGCCCAGCAAGAACAAT
>JAFAHH010001099.1 GCA_019237355.1 Acetobacteraceae bacterium
TGGACAACGCTGGCGCGTTGCCCACAAGCCCACAGCGTCATCCGCCGCAGGAAACAAGATTGATTGCTTGATCAGAAGGAGTGGGAGCCGGCGTCTCTCAATAAAAACCCATCCGGAGTGGTCCCACCGATGGGGCTGCTCCAACTCGATCTGCTCGACTCGATCGAGATCGCGAACGATGTCGTCCCACTCCGACCGCACGCCGGCGGTGGCGAGGTGCTCGTCCAGCTCCTTGCGCAACAGCATCGCCAGAAATGAGCAAAACAGATGCCCGGCGATCGCGGCGTCCGTTTGGTGAGAAACGGCCGGGTCTCGAGAATCGATTTCGCCGTCCTGATGATGGCCTCGCCGCGGGCTGGTTGGCCCAGCCCGCGAGCTAAAAACTGTTGGATAGCGGCGCTGGACCGGGATGAGTTCAGTTGAATCCATCCCGGTCTAGCCTTTTGCTTTCAGAACGCGATTCAGCCTGCGGATGCCGCCAGGCCACGCGTCGCGTGCCGAGAAAAGCGTGCGTGCCGTGCGCGCAAGCCGGGCGCCGATGTCGGCGCCTTGGCCGGCCCTGATCTGTACCAGCGGGAATAGAGCGGCTTTGGCCATAATGCCGATTCTCCTAAACCACCCCGATCTTTCATCTTGACTATTCGGTCGAGATGACTGATTAATGCAAGAGTAAAAAGCGGCTCGTCAAAATGGACCCCGCCATGGCTACCGCATTCACGAACGCCTTTGGTCTTTGATCGAGGGCAACCACGCACCCGGAGCGTTCCCGCAGCAAACCGCTTCTCTCGGCTGAAATCATGGTAGGCCAAACGCTCTGGACATAACCGAACTCAAGCCATTGCATATTTCGCATGGAGCTACTGAGATGATAACAAAGCCGTTTACTCAAGCGACACGAATCGCCGCGGGAAATGATCGCCTCCGCTACGACGCACTTGAGATGTCGTTCCACTGGGCTACGGCTTTGCTGGTCGTAGCGCAATATCTGCTCGCGCAGGCGTGGGGCTTCCTTCAGCGCGGCACCCCAGTTCGGCTCGAGCTGCAGTCCCTGCACGTCTCCCTAGGCCTGCTGCTCACTACGGTGCTCGTCCTGAGAATCCTATGGCGGGCGGGGCCGGGTAGACGAGTGCTGCCTGCGACCACCGGCCTGGTGGAGATCGCCTCGAAGCTCGTACATTACGCGCTCTACGGGCTGCTTGTGGCTGTCGTCGGCCTCGGCGCTTGCCTTCGCTGGGCGAAGCACGACCCGCTCAGCTTCTTCGGCCTGTTCACCCTTCCCTCGCCCTACTCATTCACCAAGGATCAGGCGACTCTGATCGGCGACCTTCATAACTGGGTGGCGACCACCATCATCATCCTCGCGGCGGGCCATGCTGGGGCGGCTTTGTTCCATCATTTCTTCCTGCGAGACGACATTTTATGGCGGATGCTGCCAGGCAAGCGAGCCCGCCGCGCCGAGCGTGACTCACCCGATCCCCGCATCGTTCCGCAGGAACCCTGAGGCCTGCAGCGACACCTTGGGTAAGTGCTAACCCTGAGTGTCGGTTTGATTTGCATCAATGACTGGCGTTCGGATCGACGACAGAATCCCCGCACGACATTGCCACACGTCTCAAGCCCGCCACGACCCATTCCGATTAAGAGAGGAAGCCCAAGATGGTTAGCGAAGCCCGTGCAGACGTCGAAGTTCCCGTATTGATCGTCGGCGGGGGCGGCGCTGGCCTCACCTGTTCGATGCTGCTGTCACAACTTGGCATCAACACGCTTCTGGTCAGCTCGTTGCCGACCACGTCGATCCTGCCCAAGGCGCACGTGCTTAATCAGCGTACCATGGAAATCCTCGGCGATGTCGGCGCCGCCGAGCGGATCTATGCCAAGAGTACGCCCGCCGAGAATATGGCCGCGATGGGCTGGTATGCCGGGTTTGCCGGTCCCGATCCCGATTTCGGCCGTCTCGTTGGCAAGATCGAGAGCTGGGGCGCCGGATACACCAACCTCAATTGGGTGCAGGCGAGCGCCTGCCGCAGCGCGAATCTGCCGCAAATTCGCCTCGAGCCGATCATGAAAGCGCGCGCCGAAGAGCTCAATCCAGATGGCATCCGGTTCCACCATGAACTGACCAAGCTGGAACAGGACAGGGACGGTGTCACCGCGTGGATTGAGAACCGTGATACTGGCGCCCCGTACACGGTGAGGGCGCGCTACCTCCTTGGTTGCGACGGCGGTCGCACCATTCCCAGGATGATTGGCATCCCCTATGAAGGTCTGGGCGTGATCGCTCAGACGGCTACGGCGCATGTTTCGGCCGACCTCTCGATGTTTGCGCGGGACCCGGACGTATTGATCCGGTGGATCTGGTGTCCCGCTATCGGCGAAATGGCGGTGCTCGTGCCCATGGGGCCTGACCATTGGGGCCCAGACAGCGAAGAGTGGGTGTTCCACGTCAGCTATCAGGGCGAAGGTCCGAAAAATCTCACCAACGAGCAGATCGAAAGGAACATGCGCCTGGCGCTCGGCATCGGTGATCTGCCTATGACCATCCACAAGATCACACGCTGGACGTTGGAAGGGGTGCTCGCGTCGAAATTCCGCCAAGGACGGGTATTCCTGGTCGGTGACGCGGCGCATCGGCATCCGCCTACTGGCGGTCTCGGCCTCACCAGTGGTGTTCAGGACTCGCATAATCTGTGTTGGAAGCTCGCGGCCGTGCTCAAGGGTCAGGCCGGCGAAAGCCTGCTTGACAGCTACGAGGCGGAGCGCCGCCCGGTCGACGCCCGGAATATCCAGCGTTCGCTGGAAAATTCCAGAGCGCATTTCGAATTGGGACGTGCCTTCGGCCTGATGCCTGGCGCCTCGGCGGAGGCGAACTGGGCACAATTGAGAAGGATCTGGAGCGGCAAGCCTGAGGATGCAGAACATCGGCGCGAAGCCCTCAGGGGTGTCCGGCGCATGAGCATGGAAGCCAATGAGCTAAACGTAGAATACGGCTACCGTTACAATTCCGCCGCGATCGTTCCAGATGACTCACCGGAGCCCCAGCCGATCGATGATATCCGCCTCTACGAGCCGAGCACCCGGCCGGGTAGTCCTTTGCCGCACGCCTGGATCGATGACGAGTCCGGCAATCGCCGGCCGTTGAAGGATCTCGTCGTGCCCGGCCGTTTCCCGCTGATCGCCGGTGAAGAAGGGCAGGATTGGTGCGCCGCGGCCGGAACTGTCGCCGGGGTAAACGATCTGCTGGTCGATGCCCTGCGCATCGGTCATATCGATGGCGACCTGTTCGACCCGCGTCTGGCCTGGGCGCAGTTCCGCGGGATTACCCCAAGAGGGGCCGTGCTGGTCCGGCCCGACCGGGTCGTCTGCTGGCGCAGTGCCGACGCCGCGGACAACGCGACAGCCATATTGGCTGACTCCTTGGGGAAGGTGCTGGGGCGCACTGTTCGCACCCAGTGATTCACCGATCGCCGCTGACCGCCTTGGGTCAGCGGCGTGACGGGACGCTCGTTTGCGGCCTGCAGGGACTCCATAGATGATCGCCAAGCTGAGTGTCGGTTTGATTTGCATCAATGCCTGGCGCTCAGACTGATGTCAGAATTGGCCCGCAAATTGCGACTAGCTGACGAAAAGGAGGAGACGATGCAGAAGAAATTCGATCCGAAGACGTTCCAGCTCGGGTACCTCGCGCTCGGCACGCCTGATATCGACCGGACCAAGGACCACTATCTCAAACTCCTTGGCATGACCGAGGTCTCGCGGGGAGACGACGGATCGGTTTACCTGTCAATCGGCTACAATCACCACGACCTGGTTCTGCGTCCAACCAAGCAGAAGGCGCTGCTCCATGTGGGGTTTCAGCTGAGACCCCACATCTCGGTCAACGATCTCGCCCGCGAAGCGCGCGACCTTGGCTTTGCTGCTGACGTCAAGACGGACAGTCAGCCTGGCCTTGGGGAGCTGGTCGAGGTCGAGGCCCCCGGCGGCCTCCCGATCCAGTTCTACAGCGCGATGGAAGCTTCCTCCACGCCCGGTTTCAAGCAAACCGGCGCTTCGCCGATGCGCCTCGGACACTTCGCGGTCATCTCCCCCGAAGGCGACAAGCTGATAAGCTTCTTTAGGGACTTTCTCGGCTTCTGGTACACCGACGACATCGGGGGGATTGCAAACTTTTTCACCTGCAATCGCGAGCACCACGTCATCAATATCGTGAAGGTGCCGGAATCCCGGATACATCACATCGCCTTCGAGCTCAGGGAAAGCTCTTGCCACCCCATCGCCGCCGATGCGATGCGTGCCGCCGGCGTCAATCTGCTCTGGGGCCCGGCGCGGCACACGGCGGGCCACAACCTGGCGTCCTACCACCACGACCCCGACAAGGTGATGATCGAGTTCTACACCGACATGGACACGTTCATCCCAGAACTCGGGATGTGCGAGCCCCGGCCCTGGCACGACCATTTGCCGATGAAGCCTAGAAGCTGGGGGCCGCACGAGGTGAACGTCTGGGGCCTCGAGTTCGGCTATAATCTGGCCGCAGGCTGAACTTCTCGCGCCCTTTGCCAGCCGCCCGGGTGGCACGACGGCCAGCCCGGACGGGTGGGCAAGAGGACTCGTTACCGTCTCAACCATCAGCCATCGAGTCGATCATGAATCGGCAGCTTCTCAGGACCATCCTGTTTGCCCTGCCCCAGGCGCTCAACGCCACGGCCTTTCGCGTCCCCGCCTTTCGTGAGCGGCTGAGGGAGCGCAACCTCGTCGCGTGGATCGGCCTCCAGGATGGCAGCATCGGCCGCATCATCGAGATCCGGAACGGCAGGTTCCGGTCCCGTTCGGGCACGGCCGTCCAGGCGCAAGTGGCCATGGTGTTCAAGGACGTAGCGACCGCCTTGAAATTCCTGATGCCCCCTCGCGACCAGGGCGAAATCATCCACGCGGCAAAAAACTTCAAGGTGGTGACGACCGGGCCGGACGAACTGATGGTCTGGTTCGCGCAGACCCTAAACATGAGCCAGACCGCCGGCCTGGCCATGGGGACGCGCATGCGCGACGGCAGCCGTCGCTACACGACCTGCACCAACGGCGGCCCGCTATTCGTTTACGTCAAAGACGGCCGGATCGTGCGGGTCACTCCCATAGAGTTCGACGACACCGACCCGGCCACCTGGGTCATCGAAGCCCGTGGCCGCAAATTCAGCCCGGCGCGCCGCGCCCTGGTGGCGCCACACGCCTTGGCCGTCAAGTCGCTGGTCTATTCGGACAAGCGCATCCTTTACCCCATGAAACGGGTGGATTTTGATCCCAACGGCGAACGAAATCCCCAGACCCGGGGCAAGTCCGGCTATATGCGCATCAGCTGGGACGAGGCGCTGGATATCCTCGCCAAGGAGATCAACCGGCAGAAGCGGGTCCACGGCCCCGGTTCCATCACCTTTCCCTTCTCGTCTCACCATCAGTGGGGAAACGTGGGCTACTATCTAAGCGCGCTCACGCGTTTCGCCAATCTGATCGGCTTCACCCGGGTCGCCGCCAACCCAGATAGCTGGGAGGGCTGGTACTGGGGTGCGATGCACCATTTCGGCAATTCGATGCGCGTTGGCGTGCCGGCGGGCTACGGCGGGCTTGAGGATTGCCTGAAGGAAGCCGAGATGGTCGTCTTCTGGTCCTGCGATCCCGAAAGCACCAACGCCGCTTATGCGGGGTTCGAGGGCACGCCGCACCGCATGTGGGCCCGGGAACTCGGCATTGAGTTCGTCCATATCGACCCGCACTGCAATGCTACGGCGCAATTGCTAGGCGGACGCTGGATCCCCATCCGTCCGCAGACCGACGCGGCCCTGGCGCAGGCGATCATGTACGTTTGGACCAGCGAAGGCCTCTATGACAAGGAGTACGTAGCCACCCGTACCACCGGGTTCGATGAATGGAAGTCGTACCTGCTGGGCGAAACCGATGGCGTCCCCAAGACTCCCGAATGGCAGGAGGAGGAAACCGGCGTTCCAGCCAAGGACGTGCGCGCCCTGGCCCGCAAGTGGGGCCGCAAGAAGGTCTATCTCGCGACAGGAATGACGGGTGCGGGATTCGGTGGCGCCGGCCGCGGCGCGACGGGAGCGCAGTGGGCGCGCTGCCTGATCATGATGATGGCCATGAAAGGCTGGGGCAAGCCCGGCATCAATTTCGGCAATCTGCAGCTCGGCGTGCCCCACGACTTGCATTTCTACTTCCCGGGCTATGCCGATGGCGGCATTTCCGGTGACCTGACGTGGACCGGCAATGCCGTGAACAACTATCAGCGCATGCCGCATGTCCTGACGATGAATCCAGTCAAGCAACTGGTGCCGCGCCAGCAAATGTCTGACGCGATCATCACCGGCCGTGCGACTGGTTACCTCTGGGACGGCATGTCCCAGGAGGCCCAGTTCGCACCATTCACCTATCCCATGCCGGGCTATTCGCCGATCCACATGATCTATCGCTACGGCGGATCGGCACTCAGCACCGTCGCGCAATCAGGCCGCTGGGTGGACGCTTATAGGCACGAGAGCATCGAGTGCGTGGTCAACCAGTCCATCTGGATGGAGGGCGAGGCGCAATTCGCGGACATCATCCTGCCGGCCTGCACCTCGTTGGAGCGCTGGGACATTGGCGAATGGGCGAATGCCGGCGGGTATGCCCATCACGGGTTTAGTGTGGTCAACCATCGCGTCCTCACCCTGCAGCACAAGTGCATCGAACCCTTGGGCGAGTCGCGATCCGACTACGACATCTTCACCGCTATCCTGACCCGGTTGGGCCTGGGCGCGGTCTTCACCGAAGGATGCGGCGAACTCGACTGGGCCAAGCGGGTCTTCGATTCGTCCGACCTGCCCGGCCACATTTCCTGGCGGAAGTTCTGCCGCAAGGGATACTATGTCGTGCCGCCCGAAAAACCCGAGCTCCGCCAGCCTGTGGATATGCGCTGGTTTGCCGAGGGCCGGCGCAAGGATCTGCCGGAGCCCGCGCCGCTGCCGTCACAATACGCCGAAGAGTTCGGCATGGGGCTTCAAACGCCGAGCGGAAAGCTGGAATTCGTGCCTGAAATACTCAAGCGCAACACGGCGAACAACCCCGACCGTCCGGCGCTCAACCGGTACATGCCCTCCTGGGAGGGCCTACGCACCACCGAACTGGTAGGGCGCTATCCGTTACAGATGATCGCCACCCAC
>JAFAHH010001110.1 GCA_019237355.1 Acetobacteraceae bacterium
TGTATGAGGATAAAGTGGCCCGCCGAGCGATCCGGATGTGCGACTTAGCCGAGCCCGCTACGCTATCGGCGAAACTCGATGAATTACTGTTGCATCATAACACTTTGCTTGCGGGTCTGGGCGCGCGGCCCTTCGAGAAGCGGGCACTGTGCGATCAGCTCACCCGCCTCGGCCCGCGTCTGCTGCCTTTTGTAGAGCCGGTTTGGTCGCGCCTGGACCAGGCACGCCGCGCCGGGCGACGTATTTTGTTCGAGGGCGCGCAGGCGGTGATGCTGGATGTGGATCACGGAACCTACCCATTCGTGACCAGCAGCAATACCGTGGCGGCGGCGGCGGGCTCGGGATCGGGGCTCGGGCCGGGTGCGGTCGGATTCGTTCTGGGTATCGCCAAGGCCTACTCGACCCGGGTGGGCGCCGGCCCATTTCCGACCGAGCTGCACGACGAAATGGCCCAGTTGCTTGGCGACCGAGGGCATGAATTTGGTACGGTCACCGGCCGGCGACGCCGCTGCGGCTGGTTCGATGCAGCCTTGGTGCGGCAGGCCGTAAAAGTGGGCGGTATCCAAGGCCTGGCGCTTACGAAGCTCGACGTGCTCGATGGTCTACCCGAATTGCACATCTGCACGAGTTACCGGATCGGGGGAGACCACTTTACGCATCTGCCCGCGGCTCCGGGCGCCCAAGCGGCGGCGGTGCCGGAATACGAAACCGTGCCTGGCTGGCGGGGATCAAGCCGCGGCGCGCGGTCCTGGGCCGAGCTGCCGGCCGAGGCGGTGAAATACGTGCGGCGGATTGAAGAGCTGGTCGAAGTTCCGGTCACGCTGTTGTCTACCAGCCCCGAGCGCGACGATACGATCTTGGTACGTGATCCGTTTGAGGGCTGATCGACATTCCTTCTGAGGTCGCTTCTCGCGTTATTCCTATCCTACGGCGCATGGATCCCGAGCGGGCGCACCGGCTGGCGCTGCTGGGGTTGCGGCTTGGGTTGGCGGGAACGGCGGCCGGCTTTGATGACCCAGTGCTGGCGGTTCGCGCATTGGGCCGCACATATCGCAATCCCATCGGCCTGGCCGCCGGCTTTGATAAAAATGCGCTCGCCGCACAGGCGCTGATGCGGCTCGGCTTCGGCTTCATCGAGATCGGGACCGTAACGCCGCTTCCACAGCCCGGCAATCCGCGGCCCCGCATGTTTCGTTTGGAACAAGACCAAGCGGTGATCAACCGGCTTGGGTTCAACAATGCCGGGCTGGCGGCATTGCTCGCACGGATTTCTCGCTTGCGCCGGGATGTACCAGTCGGGGTGAATATTGGGCTCAATAAGGAGGGGGCACAACCGGGTCGGGATTACCCGTTGCTTGCGGCCGCGGTTGCGCGCTACGCCGACTATATTGCGATCAACGTGTCTTCCCCGAACACCCCGGGGTTACGTGCACTGCAGGACCAGACCCATCTTCGGCGCATACTCACGGCAGTAAGCCAAGTGCCGAACTTGCCCCCGGTGCTGGTCAAGTTGGCGCCCGATCTAAGCGAACATGAGCTGGCCGCCGCGGTTGAAAGTTGCGCCGAGATAGGGGCTGCTGGGTTGATCATTTCAAACACAACGACCACCCGTCCCGCTGGCTTGCGGTCCTCGCACGCGCGGGAGGCAGGGGGGCTTTCGGGGGCGCCGCTGTTTGCCCGTTCAACGGCAATGCTGGCCCGCGCCTTCCTACTGGCAAAAGGGCGCCTAACGTTAGTCGGGTGTGGGGGCGTCTTCACGGGCGCAGACGCCCTGAAAAAAATCGAGGCCGGCGCGTCCCTGGTACAGCTCTATACCGCGTTCGCATATCGAGGTCCTGCGCTGCTGCCGCGGTTGACAGGTGAGCTTGCGGCTGGGCTTCGAGCCCATGGCTACGACGCCCTGCAGGAGGCCATCGGCGCGCGCGCGGTGCGGCTAGCGTGATGGAGCATTTACCCGGTTTTCGTCCTCTCGCTTTCCGTTTCGATGGTTTCATCCTCGATTTGTGGGGCGTCGTTCATGATGGCGTAGGCCCTTATCCGGGCGCAGTGGAGTGCCTCCGGCGCCTGAAGCAGATGGGCAAGCCGGCCATGCTGCTTTCCAATGCGCCTCGCCGGAGCGAAGTCGCTTTGGCGGCAATGCGGGCGATGGGCATCGAGGACTCGCTCCACGCCGGCTTGTTGACCAGCGGTGAGGTCTGCCACCGGGTATTACGGGAGGGGTCCGACCCGTGGTTTGCGCGCTTGGGGAAGCGAGTGTTTCATCTCGGGCCCGAGCGCGACCGCAGCGTGCTCCAAGGACTGGATCTGAGCCTTACTGACGACCCGGCCAGCGCCGATTTCGTGCTGAACACCGGACCGGATGAACAGCGTAGCCAAACGGATCTCCGCGCCTTCGAAGGTGTGCTTCGGGCCTGCGTACGCCAGAGGCTGCCGATGCTCTGCACCAACCCCGACCTCGAGGTGATCCGCGGCGGCCGACGTGTACTCTGCGCCGGTGCGCTCGCCCAGCGCTACCAGGAGCTGGGAGGGGAAGTTCGTTCAATCGGCAAGCCCGATCCTGCCGTCTACGGGCCGGTGCTGGGAATGCTCGCGTTGCCGCGCGAGAGGGTCTTGGCGCTCGGGGACTCGCTCCGGACCGATATAGCCGGGGCTACGGCGGCTGGGATTCCGGCATGTTGGGTTCTGGGGGGCATTCATGGAGAGGCGCTAGGCAATGATAGCGAGGCCGCCGATAAGGCCGCCCGGGATGCAGGACTTGATCCGATTGCCACGATCCCGGGCTTTATTTGGTAGCCGAATTAATGCCCGCCGCTTCCGGTTGTTCCCGAGCCGTGGCCACTCACGGTAGCCGCTCCGCCGCCCTGGCCACCAGCACCGCCGGTCCCGCCATCCTGACCTGCATTGCCGCCCGCCATGCCGGTGGCCTGGCCTGGGTTGC
>JAFAHH010000006.1 GCA_019237355.1 Acetobacteraceae bacterium
GCAGAGAGGGAGGAGTTCCATGCGCAGCGCAGTTGTCGTCTCCACCGCCCGTACACCGATCGGCAAGGCGTATCGCGGCGCCTTCAACAATACTCAGGCACAAGCCCTAGGCGGCTTCGCCGTGGCCGAAGCGGTAAAGCGCGCCGGCGTCGAACCCGGCGAGGTGGAAGACGTGGTGATGGGAGCGGCCCTGCAGCAGGGCAGCCAAGGCGGCAATGTGGCGCGCCAGATCGCGCTTCGGGCCGGCCTACCTGAAACGGTGCCCGGTATGAGCATCGACCGGCAATGCGGCTCTGGCCTGATGGGGATTGCGACGGCCGCCAAGCAGGTTATTCACGACGGCATGACTATCGCCGTCGGCGGCGGGCTCGAGTCCATCTCGCTTGTGCAAACGCCGGCGATGAACCGGGCGCGCCTCGAGGATCCCTGGCTGTTGGACCACGTGCCGCAAGTCTACATGACAATGATCGAAACCGCCGAAATCGTTGCCGACCGGTACGGCGTCTCCCGCGAAGCGCAGGATGAATATGCGATGCGATCGCAACAGCGCACGGCGGCAGCCCAGCAGGCGGGCCGTTTCGATGATGAGATCGTGCCCGTATCAACCGTTATGGTCGTAACCGATAAGGCGACTAAGGAAACCACCGAGAAGTCCGTCACCCTGGAGCGTGACGAAGGCAACCGGCCTGACACGACTTTGGAGGGATTGGCCGCCCTCAAGCCGGTCTTTGCCGATGGGCAGCGGGTAAAGCAAGGCAAATACATCACAGCCGGCAATGCCTCGCAGCTTTCCGATGGCGCCTCCGCTGCTGTCGTGATGGAGGAAAAAGAGGCCGAGCGGCGGGGACTGCAGCCGCTTGGGATTTATCGGGGCATTGCGGTGGCGGCATGCGACCCGGCCGAGATGGGTATCGGCCCCGTCTTCGCGGTTCCCAAGCTGCTCAAGCAGCATGGGCTGAAGGTGGACGATATCGGCCTATGGGAGCTCAACGAGGCCTTCGCCTGTCAGGTGATCTATTGCCGCGACCGGCTTGGGATTCCAGATGAAATACTCAATGTGGATGGCGGCGCGATCTCGGTCGGCCATCCTTATGGAATGTCGGGCGCTCGCCTGACTGGCCATGCCCTGATCGAAGGCAAGCGCCGGGGCGTGAAATATGTGGTGGTAACGATGTGCATCGGCGGCGGGATGGGCGGGGCCGGGCTGTTCGAGGTCGCCTGAGCCATGCGCGATTATTTCCGGGTCAGCGATACGCTGGCAGTGGGCAGAGGCCAGCCAACCGCCGAGGACCTGGCTGCCCTTCAAGCCGGGGGGTTCCGTGCCGTCGTTGACCTGCGACAGCCGGGCGAGCCCAATCAGGTCCTAGCGCCCGATCAAGAACGGGAAGTGGCGGCGCAGGCAGGCTTAGAGTACCGGCATGTGCCCGTGCCGGCCGACCGGCTCGACGAGAGGCTGCTGGCCGGGTTCGAACAGGCCATGGCGGACCTGACAGGGCCGGTCTTCGTGCATTGCGCCTCGGGCAAGCGCTCCGGCACTTTGGCGATCATGCACCACGTGCTGGCGGAAGGCGCTTCGGGTCAGCAGGCCTTGCAGCGGATCGAGCAGGAAGGCTCGGCTTACGGCTCGGCTGAGATGCGGGCCGTCGTGAAAGAATTCATCGATCGGCGGCGGTCAGGCGGAGGCTAGAGCGCTTCCAGCCTGACTGAAAGCCCTCTAGCTCTATTTTGCGAGCACCATCGGGCCTCATCGCGCTGGCGCGATGGGAACCCGGTCACGCGCTACTGGAATTGCAAGCAATTACAGTCAAGCGCGATCTGCTCTAAAAGCAGTACGCTACCGATCAGCACGGGAGCGAGGATTGCCTACGCCAGAGCAATGCCGGAAGAAGATCTGGGACGTGTTTGGGGCGCGATCTTCCTCAAAATGCATGATTTCTTCATTTACGGGTATTTTGCCGTCTACATCGCAACGACCTTTTTTCTTAGAGCCACGAGTGCATCATGATTTCGAATCGTAACCTTCGCTGCGGCGACTTTGTCGTTAACTTCCTGGTTCCGGGAGCAGTCCCGCCGGCCAGGCAGCTTGGCTAATAGCTGCTCCACCTGCCGCGCGACCACGGGTATGCTTCCCGGACCGCGCGGCCTTCGGCGCCAGTTCGTTCAAGGCATTCGTTGGCGACCTTCGCCCCAGAGCTCCTTCAGCCTCCATGATGTCGCCTTGCGCGTATGTCGTTCGGCGTCGTCCGGAGTCCACGGTATTGGACCAGGCTCTCATGGCTAACATTTCGAACCATACATCATACGCGATGCTGCAGCGTCCAAGTACGCCGGGAGCGTCTGGAAAGTGGGGCCGCGATCGTGGTGGCCCGAGTCCTCAGTACGCGATAACTTAGGGTCGCCATTGTCGTGACGGCGGGCGGTGGGATGAAACGGGTTCTGCTTACTGCAACGGCTTGTGTGGCGCTGGCCGCGCCATACGGGACTGCAAAGGCCGCCCTGATCGACTTCACCTACACGGGGACTCTGGTCACCTTTACGGTGCCAAGCACTGACGTCTACCGCATCCTCGCCTTCGGTGCGCAGGGCGGAGGCGTTTTGGCTCCTCCGTTCTCCGGGACGGGCGGCCTAGGTGCCGAGATTGGCGGGGACTTCAGCTTGACGGCGGGGGAGGTCCTGGAGGTCGCGGTGGGCGGCGCCGGGCTTACTGCCGACCTCACTCGCGGAGCTGGTGGGGGCGGCGGCGGCAGTTTTGTCGTGGGGCCCGGAAACACGCCGCTGGTGATCGCCGGCGGCGGTGGCGGCGCAGCGCTGAGCATCTATATTCCGTTTCTCCTGAACGGTGGCCCCGGCCTCACCGGCCCGAACGGCAATGGCTTCGGAGGAGCATATGGCGGAATACCTGCGTTCGACTTTTTCCCTGGGTGCAAGGGCGGCGGAGGCGGCGGCGGATTTCTCGGCCCCGGAGTCGGGCCGGGTGGCGGTAGCGGTTTCCCGACCCTGACGGGAGCGGGAACAGGCGGTTTCGGAGGCGGAGGCGATGCCCCCGGCGGCGGGGGTGGCGGCTATAGCGGGGGCGCCGGAGGACGCTCCGTTGGTGGAGGCGCTTGCCAGTACGGCACGGAACCCGGCCAAGGCGGCGGCTCCTTCGACGCCGGTGCGAACCAAATCCTGATTGGCGGCGTCCGGAGCGGCGATGGCGAGGTACTGATAACCGAACTCGCTGTGCCCGAGCCGGCCTCGATCACGCTTCTTGGGATCGCCGGCATTGCAGGAGTGTCGTTGCGCGGACGACAGCGGAGGCGAGAATGAGATAGCTAGCCGCATTACTCGGCGGGCGACGGCGGCGACTTCACCTACCTCATTCACGCAACGAGCAACCCGGCCATGCCGGGGGCCTGGCTGAGTGTCGCGGCGGGCTGGTGCTGTGCTCGGCTTTGATCTCCCGCCCCTACACCGAGCCGCGCCCGCGGCAGCAGGAGTCGCCGCTTGAGCCAGGGAGGCGATTCGGGCGCGGCGGGGTGATCGATCTAAGCCGTATCTTTGACGTGCTGGTGATCGGCGGCGGCAATGCCGCGCTGTGCGCGGCCATCACCGCCCGTCAATCAGGCGCGAGCGTACTGGTCCTGGAGCATGCGCCCCGGTCATTTCGAGGAGGCAATAGCCGGCACACGCGCAACCTGCGCGCCATGCATCTGGGCCCAACCTCCGTGCTTACGGAGTCCTATACCGAGGACGAGTACTGGGATGATCTTCTTCGCGTCACCGGAGGTGAAACGAACGAGCAGCTCGCCCGCCAGATGATCCGTGCCACGGCGGAGGCGCTGCCCTGGCTCGAATCTTGCGGCGTGCGTTTCCAACCCTCCTTCAAAGGCACGCTCAATCTCTCCCGCACCAATGCTTTTTTCCTCGGCGGCGGCAGAGCCCTGCTGAACGCGCTGTATGCCAAGGCCGAATCCCTGGGCGTCGCCATCGCTTATGACCGCGAGGTGCTCGCCCTGCGGCTGGAAGCGGTGATGGTTCGCGAAGCGAGCGTCGCGCGCCAAGGCTTCCCCGAGACGGTGCAAGCCCGTGCCTTCGTCGCCGCATCCGGCGGTTTCCAGGCCAATATCAATTGGCTGCGGCAATACTGAGGGGAAGCGGCGGAAATTTCCGCATCCGGGGCACACCCTATAACCAGGGACGCATCCTCAAGAACCTACTTGATCAAGGGGTCGCTTCCGTGGGTGACCCTACCCAGTGCCATGCTGTGGCAATTGACGCACGCGCGCCGAAATTCGATGGCGGGATCTGCA
>JAFAHH010000027.1 GCA_019237355.1 Acetobacteraceae bacterium
AAAGGAAGTTCTCCGGTTCTCCTTTGGGCACGAACACGGTTTTGGTAAATTCCTGGCCGCGCGCCCGGAGCATGACCTTGCCTGCCATCTTGGCCGGGAGGAGCGCCTGGATTTCCGCATCGAGCACGCTGGGTATCTTCGGCAAGAAAGCGCGCACGCGGGCATCATGCAGCAATTTATAGCTCTCCCAGCCCATCGCACCCGTGACCAGCGCCGAAGCGATCACGAAAGGACCGCTGAACTGGCCGTCCACGACATTCTCAGGATTGGCTTTCTTTTCGGCTGGTTCCCCGATCAGCATCATACCTGCATGCGGTAAGCCGAGCGTGACCTGGTCGATTTCTCCTGGTTGCAAATCAAGTTCAGCGCGAAGGCTCAGTGCGGCATCGATCCCGCCATGGCCGTACCGGCAAGAGGGGTAGGGCTTCACCGCCGTGTTCATCAACTCGAATACCCGGCCGAGCTCTTCCAATGCCCGCTCGGGCACTGGGTCGGGCGCATAGGCGCGCAGGAATCCGTACCTGCCCTCGATGGCCTCGGCCGCCCCCTTGAATCCCTCCCGCGCCAGAGTGGCTGCCACCAAGCCGTTGAGTGCCGACCAGCCGACCTGGAACCGCTTGGTCCAAGCTCCATTCGCCAAGAATTGCAGGCTGCCCGCGCATTGGCTGAGCACGATGCCGAGCGCACTCGCGGTCTGATCCGGACCCAGGCCGAACACGCGCGCCGCCGCGGCCGCAGCGCCAAAAGCGCCGCATGTGGCCGTGGGATGAAAGCCGCGGTTGTAATGCGCCTTTGCTGGCAAAGCCAGCGCCACGCGGCAGGTCACCTCATATCCAGCCACGATGCCAGCGAGTACGTCTGCTCCTTTCGCCCCGACCATTTCGCCGGCGGCGAGCGCGGGCGGGATAACGGGTGCGCCAGGATGGAGCGACCCAGCCGCGTGCGTATCGTCGAAATCCAGCGAGTGCCCCAGCGCGCCGTTCAGAAACGCCGCGCCCGGCGGCGTACAACGGGCGGCGTCGCCAAACACACCGTTATTGCCCCCGCCCATGCCAAGCGTCCTTGCGGCAGCCAGCAACGCGGGCGTGCTCTCGGCATCGTGCCGGGCGCGAACGATATTCCCGACCAGGTCGAGAACGAGGAAACGGGCGCGCGCCGCTACCTCCGGCGGCAGGCGATCAAGGGTAAGGCCGGCGCTGAATTCAGCAAGCTGTGCGGTCACGTCGCCCATGATCCGATCTCCTCCCGTTCGGGCCCGATAAGTCTGCGCCACGACCAACCCGGGTCGCGTAGTTGTCAAGCTAGTCTAGCGCTCATCGCGATCCGGATCAGGACATGCCATAATCGGAGCCACATAACCACAATGATGCAAGCCGCAGCGACCCCACACCGGGCGATTCCTGGTGTATCGACCCTCACACTGGGACAGCTGGACTATGCGCGCTGTCGACGACGAAAGATGCTAAAACCGAGCAGTGCGGTAACGGAGAGCGCCAGACTGGATGGTTCGGGCACCGCTGAGCTGGGGGTGGCCAGGAAGCCGTGTGTGGGGCCCATGCCGAAAATTCCTACGATCTCTCCTGCATCGTTGATACCGCGAGCCTGCGTATCTATCGCGCCGGGTACATCGATAGTGGTGAAGCTTCCACCCGTATCGAGGAAGCCGTGTGCACTGCCGTTGATGATGAGACCGAAGCGCCCGACGATCTGTCCCGTATCGTTGATTCGAAAGGCTAGAGTACACGAAGGAACTCCCCCACAAAGGGAACTTGCACCAGGCACATCGATGCTAGTGAAAACACCGCCAGTATCAAGAAAGCCATGAGTGCCCATGTTGTCGAAAAAAAACCCGACGATCTGTCCGGCATCATTGATACCAAAGGCCTGTGTTTCGTTTGCACCTGGCACATCGATGGTGGTGAAGCTTCCGCCCGTATCGAGGAAGCCGTGGCGACCCGTGCCGTCTAAAAAGGACCCTACGATCTGTCCGGCGTTGTTGATGCCATTAGGTGCCGTATCCAAACTGCCGGGCACGTCGAGTGTGATAAAGCTGCCCCCGTTCTTAAGGAAGCCGTGGGTGTTGTTGACGGTCCCGACGATTTGTCCCGCGTTGTTGATGCCATTAGCCTGCGTAAAAAGTGCACCAGGCACGTCGATTTGAGCAAAACTCCCGCCGCTCTCGAGGAAGCCGTGGTCGCCCGTGCTGTTACTGAAGGTCCCGACTATCTGCCCTGCATTGTTGATGGCCTGGCCCTGTGTACTGGCTCCGCCGGGCACGTCTATTTGAGTGAACGTGTAAGCGGCAGCACGGGCCGAAGAGGTCGCAGCAAGCAGGCCGGCACTGGCTGCTATTGCGGTTAGGATCGTCAGACGCATAGTGGCCGACCCTTGTGTTCTGCTAGGAGGTGCTGCGGCGCTGAAAGGGTGGCCCCACAGCGACCATTCGGTCAACCCAGTCCGCGATCCGCGCGGAACCGGGCACGGGCGTCTGCCGACATGCCAAGTTGCACGTAACAAACGGCGGTTTGGGCGAGGGCTTGCCGGACCGCCTCCCGTTTAATGCGCGCCTTGCTCCCGGGAATTTGTCACAGGCATTTCCCGTATTTGCTGCCGCACTCGATTGACGGTTGGAACAAGCCCGAACCAGTCCCGCGGGGAGCGGAGCATGCCCGATTCAGCCATCCTCCCCATTGCGCCGGATCAGCACCTCCCGTTTGCCCACGTGGTTCGCGGGGCCCACAATGCCATCCTTTTCCATCTGCTCGATGAGCTTCGCGGCGCGGTTATAACCAATCGAAAGATGCCGCTGAATGAAGCTCGTGCTCGCTTTGCCCTCGCGGGCGATCACCATAACCGCCTGGTCGTAAAGCTCCTTCTCGTCATCGCCTCCGCCAGCAAGGCCGACCGCGAAAACGGCACCGGCAGATGACTCCTCCACCTCGTCAGCTTCGGTAACCGACTCGATGTAAGCGGGCTCACCTTGGGCGCGAAGAAATTCTACAACCTCCTCGACCTCACGATCAGAAACAAAAGGACCATGGACCCGCGTGATTCGGCCTCCGCCGGCCATGAAGAGCATGTCGCCCTGGCCCAACAACTGCTCGGCCCCTTGTTCGCCTAGAATCGTCCGGCTATCGAATTTGCTAATCACCTGAAAACTGATCCGCGTGGGAAAGTTGGCTTTGATGGTGCCCGTGATGACGTCAACCGAGGGCCGCTGCGTCGCCATGATCACGTGGATGCCCGCCGCCCGTGCCATTTGGGCAAGCCGCTGCACCGCTGCTTCGATCTCCTTTCCCGCCACCATCATCAAGTCTGCCATCTCATCAACAACGACAACAATGAATGGCAGCGGCTCCAGCGGCAGCGATTGTTCCTCGAAAATGGGCCGGCCCGTGTCCGGGTCGAACCCAGTCTGCACCCGGCGGCTGATCACCTCCCCGCTCTTCCGTGCCTCGGCCACGCGCTCGTTGTAGCCGCCAATATTGCGCACCCCGAGCAGGCTCATGGCCCGGTAGCGCCGCTCCATTTCGCGGACCGTCCATTTCAGCGCCGTCACCGCCTTCTTGGGCTCTGTAACGACGGGCGCCATCAAATGGGGGATCCCCTCGTAGACCGAAAGCTCCAGCATCTTCGGATCGATGAGAATCATCCGGCACTCGTCCGGCGCCATGCGGTAAAGCAGGGACAGGATCATGGCATTGACGCCGACCGATTTTCCCGACCCGGTAGTGCCCGCAATCATCAAATGCGGCATGCGCGCCAGATCGGCAACCACCGGCGCCCCGTTGATTTCCTTTCCGAGGCCAAGGGTTAGCCGGCCGGCATGCTTCTGCCAATCCTCGGTCGAGAGAAGCTCGCTTAGGTACACCGTTTCCCGTTTGGTGTTCGGCAGTTCGATGCCGATGACGTTGCGCCCGGGGACGGTTGCGATCCGTACCGCCGTTACCGAGAGGCTGCGGGCGACATCGTCGGCGAGGCCAATCACCCGGGCGCTGCGAATGCCAGGGGCCGGCTCAAGCTCATAGAGCGTCACCACCGGGCCGGGCCGGATTTCGACGATACTGCCTTGAACCCCATAATCGGCGAGCACGGTCTCGAGCAGCCGGGCGTTGGCTTGCAGGGC
>JAFAHH010000486.1 GCA_019237355.1 Acetobacteraceae bacterium
TAACGAAACAGCAGTTTGAAAACGTTGTGAACGGGCAGTCCGAATGCTCTGGGCCGCTTTTTGGGGCCCCCGGCGGCCAGGCGTCTCCATCTGCTCCGGGCCACTTTTGCATGAAGCCTGATACTGTCCCGGCAGCTTACTACGCCTGTCGCAAACCACCCAGCAAATAACCCCCAAAGGACGGACGCCGCCGTTCAGCCATCGTCTTGCTTCCCACCGCGCTTGCAAAGGCCATCTGGCTTTCGAAACTCCGTAAGAATACGTCCTTCCAGCGTGGACGCGTCTAGCCAGACTAGCAGTCCGGTGACAAGGTCGAAAGGTCGATTTCAAGCGGGACCCGGTGAGGCCCGACGGACATGATTTCCGCTTCCAGGACCTTTCCAAATCAGCGAATTCACCGGGATTTCGGCGGCGGCCCGCGATTTTCGTGCAGTTGTGGCGGGCCGTTTTGCGACGCTTTGGCGCGCAGATCGGTCCGGGGCGTGCTGAGCCGCCCCTCAATGCGGATCGTCTATCCCTGGAAGGTGCCGGCCCGCATGATCACAGGCGTCGCGATTTTGCGATCTTCGCGCGCCCGACGTATCGGAACTGCTCCGGATAGCGCCGAGCGATGTCCAAGGCTATTTGTTCAATCTCATTCCCTTCATAATTGCGCTCTTCTACTCTATCCTCACAAATGACTGGATCGCCGCCTTGGTGGAACGTCCGACCGATGGAATGACTCTGATTCATCAACTTGACGATGATAATTCAATCAATTTTGGGCGCGCCAGAAGTACCCGGGACGTTAAGGATATCAGCAGGTGGAGCGTCAACTTGCACTTGCTGCCGGCGCTGGCCTCGTCAGAACTGCAAGGCTGGAAGTGGTGCTGTCTGCAATGTTAATGAATCATGATCATTCTCGGTCTTAACGCCTATCACGCGGATTCTGCGGCGTGTCTTATTCGCGACGGCGTATTGATTGCGGCTGCGGAAGAAGAGCGTTTCCGGCGCGTCAAGCACTGGGCGGGTTTTCCGAGCCAGGCGATCGCTTATTGTCTCAAGGAGGCAGGCGTCGGCCTCGCCGACGTCAGTCACGTCGCGATCAATCGGAACAACCGGTCCAATCTTGGCCGGAAGCTCGCGTATGTGGCCTTGAATTTGCCCGACCCGCGATTTTTGGCCAATCGCCTGCGAAATCGCGCAAAGTGGAAGGGCGTGGCCGAAGAGTTGGCCGAAGCATTCCCGAACCAACGATTTGTCGGCGCGGTCGAATATGTCGAGCATCATCTGGCGCACCTTGCATCGGCGTTCTATGCGTCTGCTTTCCCGGAGGCTGTTGCCGTCTCGATCGATGGATTCGGGGATTTCGCAAGCGCCGCCTGGGGCCATGGCGATGGCCCGGCTTTGTCGCTCGATGGGCGCATATTGTTTCCCCACTCGCTCGGCATCTTTTATCAGGCGATGACGCAGTATTTGGGCTTTCCTCATTATGGAGATGAATACAAGCTGATGGGCCTCGCAGCTTACGGCGGCCCGTCACTGGTCAAGCAGGTCCGGCCGCTGCTCGAACTGAAGGATGACGGACGTTTCGCGCTCGACCTTCGGTTCTTCCGCCACCACAAGGAGGACGTCACCTATGAATGGAACGGCGGGTCTCCTGTCTGCGGCGCAATCTATGCGACGGCCCTGGAGGATATTCTCGGTCCGTCCCGTTCTCCTGACGATCCGCTCACCGATCGGCATCGCGATCTCGCCTATGCGACACAATCCGTGTTCGAAGATGCGATGTTCAATCTGCTGAATGCCCTGCACCGGCGATATGGCGGCGATGCCATAGCTCTTGCCGGCGGTTGTGCCTACAACTCGCTGGCCAACGGCAAGATCGCCGATCGTACGCCGTTTTCGCAATCCTATCTTCAATCGGCGGCGGGCGATGCCGGCGGCGCGGTTGGGGCCGCCTACGTGGTCTGGCGCCGCATGACGGGAGCGCGGCCTGGCGCGATGCCGCACGCTTATTGGGGACCACAATTTTCCGATGATGACGTCTCGGCGCTTCTGGCGGCCAGAGAGAAGGATTTGGCGGCCCAAGGCTGCGTTGTGCGCAGATGCGACGAGGCGACGCTTGACCGGCTGGTCTCGGAGGCGATCGCTCAAGGCCGTGTCATCGGCTGGTTCCAAGGGCGGATGGAATGGGGACCGCGTGCGCTCGGCAACCGCTCCATTCTTGCCGACCCGCGGCGCGCCGACATGAAACAGATTCTCAACCAGAAGATAAAGCGCCGCGAATCTTTTCGACCCTTCGCGCCTTCGGTGTTGCGGGAGGCTGTGCATGACTGGTTCGAGCACGACGAGGATGTGCCTTTCATGCTGAAGGTGTTTTCGATCCGATCCGATCAGCGCGACAAGATACCGGCAGTGACTCACGTCGACGGAACCGGTCGCCTGCAAACGGTGGATGCGGCAAGTAACCCGCGCTATTACCGGCTCATTCGTGCCTTCTACGAGCGTACCGGCGTGCCGATGGTGCTCAATACGTCCTTCAACGAAAACGAACCGGTGGTCTGCCGGCCCGAAGAGGCGCTCGACTGCTTTCTGCGGACCAGGATGGATATGCTTGCCATCAACGACTATGTCCTGGTGCGCGGGCAGGCGCCGGACGTGCAAGCCTGATCATTTGTGCGCGGCGCCGAGTGAACGGAGCGTGCGTGCGCCGGCGATGATCCCGCCGATCTCGGGCAGCAGCATGCAGACGCCGATCGCAGCCAGCCGTCCCGTCAAGGGCAGCAAGATCATCGCCCCTGCCAGCGCAATGGCAAGGCCGGTCGCATAGCCCGTCGCAACCAGGGCAACGCGATTGAGCGCGCCGGTCGCGAGCAGCAGGCCGTCGAAATAAGTGCCGATCAGTGCGACCAGCCCCAAGCTCGCCATCAAGGGCCAATCGAGCGCAATGTTTCCCCCGGTCCAGCGTGGAATGACCAGAGGTGCGAGCGCGATTGCGCCAGCCAGCAGCAGGACCACAAGCAGCGTGGCGTGCCGCAGCATTCGCTGGGTGATGTCGCGCGCGCCAGAAAAGTCGCCGCTCGCCCATAGCCTGCCGATCTCCACCTGGGTTGCCTGGGAGGTCATGGTCGCGAGGTTGCGCGCCGTCTTGGTGTAGGTCACAAGCACACTGAAAGTCGCGAGCGCCACCGGACCAAGCGTATGTGAGACCAGGATACGCGGCAGGTAGACGCTGAAGATGTTGAGGCTGACGAGGATGACGAAGAACCCGGCCGCCGGTCGCGAGATCCGCGCCATGACCTGAAGGTCCACCTGGGCTGGTGAGAAGGATAGCCAGGACAC
>JAFAHH010000611.1 GCA_019237355.1 Acetobacteraceae bacterium
AAAGGTGGGAGCGATGGCAAAAGTACCCTTGACCCTGGACCGGATGGGCGAACTGGACAATGGCCTGGTGCGGGCAATGGTAGACGCCGCGATTGCCGAAGCGGTGACGGATTTGGAAGATCGCGGCAAGGATGGCAAGGTTCGAGAAGTCGATATCAAGGTGAAGCTGAAACTCACCGACGGCGGCGGCGTGGCAACCAAGGTGGCTTGCAAGGCGGTGCTGCCGCCGCGGGCCTCGCATACCACGTTCGGCGATTTTAGGGTGCGGCCGGGAGTGGGCGTGCAAATGACCTTCCAGAGTAACAACCCGGAGCGGCCCGACCAAGGCACGTTCATGGACGCGGAGGATGAGAGCGGCGGCAGCAGCGGTAAAGGGAAGTAACGAACGGGAGCGACCAGCGACCAGGCAACTATCAAAACCTATCAACCGGCGCGTGGATTGATACATGGCCCTCATAGGGGGGGGCAGGAAGGGTTGGTGAGCGATGCTCAGTGACTTCGTGAAAGCCATCGGTGAGTTGGCAACCAAGGCCAAGGGCTTGCAGTTCAAGAAACCGGACCTGGAGCCGTCCTACGTCTATTACCTACTCGACGGCGACGGCAAGCCGGTGCGGGTGGAGGCGGCCCCAGGGATGCGGCTGCACACAGCCGGTAGCCTGGAAACGGTGATCCAGTTCGCCAAGCGGGCCAAGCGGCTGCAAAGCGGCAACGGCCCGGCCGGGGAGCGCCGGAGTGGCGGGAAGGCTGAGACAGTAGCGGCAGCGGCGATCCTGGGCCGGTCGCTTGGGCCGGTGTGCTGGTATTCACGGAAAGGTGTGGTGTGCATCGAGGAGGATAGCACCCGTCGCGATCGCTGCACCCTGCCTTTGACCCTGTCGGCTCAGTGGAAAAAGCTGCAGGCGCTGGAAGGCGATACCTGGCTCGAGCACAAGCCCCTCTTGTTGCTGCTCAAGACGGTGTTCCGTGACTGCCTGGGACAGGACCGGAGCTTCGTGGACGTGGTGAAGGAGATCAACTGGAACGTCACCGCCAGCGGCGACAGTGCCGTGCGGAACGATGGGTCATCGGTCGGCAAGTCGATGATTGCCAAGGTGAGCGGCGCGGGGCAGCTGCCGGAGTACGTGAGTCTGGATGTGTTGGTGTTCGCCAGTGGCTTCCCGCAGATTCGGCTACAGATCGAATGTAGCTTTGACGTGGACATTCAGGCCCAGGTGCAGAAGTTCAAGCTGACACCGCTGCCGGGGCAGCTGGAGAACGGGCTGGCGCGGGCGGAATTACAGCTCGGGGACATGCTGGGACAGGCCCTGGATGAGGATGGGATTCCGTGCTGGCTGGGGGAGCCGTAAGCGGCAACAGAGCAAGTGTCGGCGGGCTGGGCTGAACGGGAGGAAGTGGGCGTGGGACTGATGGGCGGCAAAGGGAAAAAGTGCCACGACGGCGCCGAGGCCGATGACTCGTTGCATGCCTGGCGCGAGCGCCGCCCCTGGCATGTGGTTGACCAGGAGTTGCGAGCGGCTGGCTGTCGCATCGAGCACCGCCGGAATGGGCAGGAGCCGGTGTGGTCCCATAAAGAGCATGGGCGGCAGCCACAGGGGAAGATGCTGGAGTTGCTGGGGCTGGATGGAAGCAGGGAGTAGGCAGCAAAGGAGCGGTCATGCCGGACAAGGACGAGGGAGTGTTGCTGTACGTCGGCGCGGATGCGCAGAACGTCCAGAGCCGACGGCTCAACCTGACGGGCCGACGTTGCTTCAGTGGGGCTTATGGTCCCAAGTCGCGGTTCACCGCAACGGAAGCAGCACAGGTGGTTGGCATCCTGGATTCCGGCGCATTCTCCGGCGCATTCTCCGACGCGCCGGAGGCGCGGTTGGATTGTGCCGCAGCCCTTGAGCGGCAGTTGCGTTGGGAGCGCGAAGCCCACCGCTTCTGGGGCTACCCGTGGCAGGCCGAGGCCCTCGTCAGCTATGACTGTTTGATTGACGAGAAGTGGCACAACGGCCGCCGCCGCAAGGAGCGGTGGACAGTTGAGGACGCCGAGCGGGCCGTGGCAATCACCGTGGACGCGGCGGCCTACCTGTCCTCGCAGCGATACCGTCTCGAGCCGCGCAAGCTCGTGCTGGCTTGCCAGGGCGTGGACGCGCAGCAGTACCGGGAGTGTGTTGAGGGCGTGTTGCAGTGCGCGATTCCGGCGGACTGGATTGGGCTGGGCGGCTGGTGCATTCTCGGCTGGTTCCGGCGGTGGATTCCCACGTTCTGGGCCACGGCCTGGTCGGTGCTGCCGCTCATTGCCGACGCCGGCGTGAGTCGGGTTCATATCTTTGGCGTCATGTTCCGGCCGGTGCTTGGTGGGTTGCTTTGGTTGTGTGACCAGCATGGGTTGACGCTCAGCACAGACTCGAGCGGGCCGGTACTGCAATCGTGCTGGAAGGATCGGGTGCGGGCCGGCGCCTACGCGGCCACCTGGGAGGAGAACACGGAAATATGCAAGGAGAGCCTGAGAACACTGCGGCAAAGTCAGCATTACCGGAGGCCACCCAGGGTGCGGCCCACGAGGCAGCTCCTTCTCTGGTAACGCTGCCGGTCAGCCGGGACGAGAAGGCGGCAGCTTACGACGTCATCCTCGCAGCCATGACGCACCGCTGGAGCGACGGGCAGTACAGTTGGTTCTGCTGCACGGCCAGCGGCGGCCAGAATCGGCAGACGCCAGAGGAGGCCCGG
>JAFAHH010000645.1 GCA_019237355.1 Acetobacteraceae bacterium
GATGCAGACGCACCCACTGCGCGATGAGAACGTGTAGTGTGAACTGGGCTTCCGTTTTTGCTCGCGCCGCGGCCTCGCGCTGCCGCTGTGCCTCAGCCTTAGCCGCTTCCTTTTCAGCGGCTGGGTTTATGCCTTGAGCTGCGCGACCGAGTCTCGTCCGGGCTGCCATTCGCGCCTGATCGACCGTGATGTTTCCCCATACTCCAAGGGGCATTCGGATTTTCCGGCCGGTGGCGGCGTCGGTCCACTGCACTATGAACACTTTGTTTCCACTCGCGGTAGCGCGGATCCCTAAGCCTCGGCACTCGGAATCGAAGGCTAGTCTAGCCGATCCTTCGCACCGCCTTTGGGCGCAAATCCTGTAATGAAGCGGTCAGTGAGTTTCGGCACGGTGGCGTTCCAATTGGTGGCGGACCTCCAGCGGACCCGGTGGAAACGTGTGTAATGGGTATGCATGACTGCTTGTGGCGGAAGCTATCCGAGAAATCCCGGCGAAAGGCAAGGGCTTGGCGAATTATGGCGGCAAGAGGGACAGTAGTGGCGACCAGATGACCCTTATTGGTAATCAGTAGGTCGTCAGTTCAATCCTGACCGTCGGCATCCCGTTTTCAAGCACTTAGGGGTCGATCGGATCGGCTGCTCGGGTGGCTGTATAGGGGCGTTATCCTCAAAGATGGTAGCCCGCCGCCAGGGGCGTATCATTGTGCTTTCGTCCATGCAGCGCAAGCACGGCACCAAGGATGCGTCGAGCTACTCGGCTTCCAAGTGGGGCATCCTGGGGCTGATCAAATCCGCCGGGATGGAACTGGGCCAGTACGACATCACGGTCAACGCGCTAATCCCGGGCCTCGTGGACACGCCGCTCACCGTTACTGCGCCTGGCTGCGCGAGAGCATAGCGGAAACCGGACAGAAGCCTCCGGAGAAGCCGACTCCGGAGCAGGCCTGGGATGTCTGTGCGCCGACTGTCCCACTGAAGGTAGGCTGGCTGCAGCCGCATGATAGCTTGCCCGCCGCGGTCTTCCTAGCCTCCGATGCCGCCGCGCTGGTCAGCGGCGCAGAATATGCAGAATATGAAGTCACCGGCGGCGACAGCGCCAAAGATATCTGATGCGTCTCAGGCGGGATTACCCCGATGAGTGCTGGGCGGCGCTGCCCAGCACGAGAGGTTCCCACCCATCGCTTCGGCACAGGCCACTTCGCGCCCCTGCCGTAACAAGTTCAGACTAGAGCGCGATGGCTTGAGGCGGAATCGTCGGAAAGCCTGAATCGCGCTCTGAAAGCCAAAGTTCCTAGAGCGGGATGACTTTATCTAAAGTCATCCCGCTCTAAGGTCTGGAGCATGATGGCTTCGGGTGAAGCCATCATGCCGATGCAGCTATCGGCCCCAATCTTCCGATCAGCCCGAATGTAAGCTCAGCCGAGATTTGAGCGGCCAGGCGATCCGCCCGCAAGAAGGCTTGCAATTACCGGAGCGCCGCTTCGATATAAGGTGGAAGAATGAAAGCAGCAGCGTGGATCTCAGGTGACCAGTAGCGCGTGCTCCCAAGAATGCCTTGCGCTTCAGCTCGGGCGCGGATCTGGTCAGCGCTCAGCGAAGCCAGGCCGGCATCCTTTGCCGCCCAGCCCAATGTCATAAAGCCACCCACATACGTTGGAACCGCCGCCACATAGGCCGTTACATGTGCAAAGAACTTGCGCCGGCGGGCGCTGCTCTGCCGCAATTCTTCAGCCTGCATGAAAGGCACGCCGCATTGGTTCACAACGACACCGCGCCCCGTAAGAACGCGCGCGCAATTGCCGTAGAATTCATCGGTGAACAACACCTCACCCACCCCGATCGGGTCGGTGCTATCCACGATAATCACATCAAACGATGCATCCGGGGCACGGCGCACAAAATCGATGCCGTCCGCAACCAGCACCTCGGCTCGCTGGTCATCCCACGCATCGCCCCCAATCTGCGGCAGCAGCTCCTTCGCGAGCCGGATCACCTCGCCATCGATCTCCACCATAACGGCGCGCTGCACCGAGCGATGCTGCAAGACCCGGCGCAGAACACCGCCATCACCGGCGCCGATGATCAGCACATCCCGAGCCCTCCCATGAGCAAGTAGGGGCACATGGGTAAGCATCTCCTGATACACAAACTCATCAGCCTCGGTGATCTGGACCACGCCATCCAGCATCATCACCCGGCCGTGGGTATAGCTTTCGAAGACGAAAATATCCTGAAACTGGCTGCGCACCCGCGCCAACTCGCGCTTGGCCATGAAACGCTGCCCCCATTGCGAGTACAGCGTTTCATTGACCCAGCAATCAAGCGCCATAGGAGCGAGCGCCCAGCTTACGCGATCAGTCCTCGCCTCTGCTCTCCGAGATGAATCGAGGCGGGCTGAAACGCCGCC
>JAFAHH010000376.1 GCA_019237355.1 Acetobacteraceae bacterium
CGGTATCAGGATCGAGAGAGATGAGCTGGCCCGGCGCTGGCCGGGTGCTGAGGATCATCCGGATATAGGCCGCTGGATGCGCCAGCTCGAGCTGCTCGATTGTGGCCTCGGGCGCAGTTTCGCGTAGCAAGGAGGCAAATTCCTCGCCTTCAAGCGCCTGCAGCACGGCGCGTAGCCGGTCTGGGCACTCTGGATGCCACTCCCCTGGATCATGGGCGAGGCAAGCGGGGTGGGTAAAAAGGGCTACCGGCATGCGCCTCAACCCGTCTCAGCCCGGCGGCGAATGAGGAAACTAAACGTGCCTCCCTCCTCACTCCAGGCCAGCAGCGCGTGGCCAGTTTCGCGGCAAAACGCCTGAAAATCCCCGACCGCCGCGCGATCGGTGGCCAGCACCCGGAGACGCTCGCCCGGTGCGAGGCCGCGCAATTCCCGATTGGCGCGCAGGACCGGCAATGGACAGCTCAGCCCTTTGGCGTCGACCACCTTTTCTCCCATAATTTCCGTATTCTGCGGCCGTTGCACCACTTGAGCAAGCACAACTACTTTGGCCAAATTGGCTATATGAGCAATTTTCGAATTGGGATTGATCTTGGCGGCACCAAGATCGAGGCGGCGGTGTTGGCGCGTGATGGAACCGAGGTGTTCCGGCATCGCGTCCCGACGCCGCGAGGCTATGACGAGACACTCCGGACGTTGGCCGGCCTGGTCTGCGAAGCGGAACAGCGCGTTGCGGACCAGGCGAGCGTCGGGATCGGCATTCCCGGCGTAATCAGCCCGTCAACCGGTCTGGTTAAAAATGCAAGCAGCATCGCCCTGAACGGGCATGCTTTCGATCGGGACGTTAGCGATGCGCTCGAACGTGAGGTTCGGGTTGAGAATGATGCTAACTGTTTCGCCCTGAGTGAAGCTCTCGACGGGGCGGGACGTGGGCACCGGGTCGTCTTTGGCGTCATTCTGGGGACGGGTTGCGGCGGCGGCATCGTGGTAGAAGGTAAGGTGCTGCAAGGGCGGCACCACATTGCTGGCGAATGGGGCCACACCCCCCTGCCCTGGCCTGCCCCAGACGAAGTCCCGGGCCTTCGTTGCTGGTGCAGCCAATATGGATGCCTCGAGACAACCATTTCCGGCACTGGGCTCGCCCGGGATTGCGATGGTCCAGGCGCCGTAGATGCGCGCAACATTCCCGCTCGCGCCGCTGCCGGGGAGGCTCGTGCACAAGCAGCGCTAGATCGGCACGCAGATCGGCTCGCCCGCGGCCTGGCGCAGATTATTTGTCTGTTGGACCCCGATGCGATCGTGCTTGGCGGCGGACTGTCGAACATGGATCATCTATACGTGCAGGTGCCGGCGTTGATTGGACGGCACGTATTCAGCGACGTGTGCACGACGCCCATTTTGCGCAACATGCACGGCGATTCCTCTGGCGTCCGCGGCGCAGCCTGGTTGTGGCCAGCGCCCATCAGCTGATTGCTGAGCGAGCACGACATCTGCCGTCGCGACGATGCGTGTACCGAAGGACTGGATTGCATGCTCGGGTGTTTGAAACCCGGCAGCATTAAGTCCAGGTTACGGGAGATGTTTACACCCAAAATGAGCCAGCTCGACGCCGTTTTCCCGCCACATTCGAACACTATAAGGCGCACTGTTGGATGCTGCGTGCATTCGAAGAGTAACCGATCGAGCCGATTCAGTGGTGATATTGCTTGCAACAAAAGGGGCAATTGACGATGCGTATCGCTCAAGTGGCGCCGCTCTTTGAGGCGGTTCCACCAAAGATGTACGGGGGGACTGAGCGGGTTGTTTCCTTCCTGACTGAAGAGCTGGTTTCACTCGGCCACGACGTGACACTTTTCGCGAGCGCGGATTCGGTCACCCGAGCGCGGCTCGAGGGTGTTTGGCCTCGCGCGATCCGGCTTGATCCGGGGGTTCACGATTGGATTGCGGCCTATGCGCGGATGCTCGAATTAGTCCGGCGGCGCGCGCACGAATTCGACGTGCTCCACTTCCACATCGATTACTTCCCGTTATCCTTGTTCAGCCGCCAGGCCACGCCGTTTGTCAGCACGTTGCACGGGAGGCTTGATCTGCCCGAGTTCAAGGGCATCTACGAACTGTTTCCGAACGCGCCTTTGATCTCCATTTCAGACGCGCAGCGCCGTCCGCTCCCCAATCAGAACTGGGTCGCCACGGTTTTGCACGGGGTTCCGGGTACGCGGCTGAAACCACAGCCGATTCAACCCAGCTATCTGGCCTTTCTGGGCCGCATTGCGCCGGAAAAGGGCCTTGACCGCGCGATCAGGATTGCAGCGCGCGCCGGGGTAAAGCTGAAGGTAGCAGCCAAGATAGATGCGGCGGACTTGGATTACTTTGAATCACAGATCAAGCCGCTAATGGCCGCTGAGCACATCGAGTTCGTGGGCGAGATCAATGATGCACAGAAGCCCGAATTCCTCTCCGGTGCCCATGCTTTGCTGTTCCCGATCGATTGGCCCGAGCCCTTTGGCCTCGTGATGATCGAAGCCATGGCATGCGGAACGCCGGTCATTGCGTTTCGGCGAGGCTCGGTGCCCGAGGTGGTCGATCACGGCGTAAGCGGCTTCATCGTCGATAACGAGGATGAAGCGGTCGCTGCCGTCGGCCGCTTAGGGCGGCTCAACCGCCACCGGGTGCGGGCCCAGTTTGATCGGCGCTGGACTTCTCGGCGCATGGCCGAAGATTATCTCGCGGCATATCGGGCCCTTTGCTTCGAGCCAGCATCGGCCCTCGCAGCGGACTAACGAGCGCAAGGGCTTGAGGCGGACTCGGGTTCGCTATTCCGGGCACCGGGTCCCATTTTGCGCGGCAAAATGGGGACCCGGATTGGGGTCCCGATCGCCGGAAAGTCTGAATCGCGCTCTGAAAACCAAAGTTCCTAGAGCGGGGTGACCTCACCTAAGGTCAGCCCGCTCTAGGCTACGCTAGGGGCCAAACGGCCCCGCTTTGCTAAAGCGGCGCCCCGGGTATGCTCCGAAAAGGAGTTTCGAACCGGAGGGTGCGGGCATGTCAGGGTGGCAGTTCTGGATCGATCGCGGCGGCACCTTCACCGATATCGTTGCCCGCGCGCCAGACGGGAAATTATCAACCCACAAACTCCTGAGCGAGAATCCCGAGCGCTATCGGGACGCGGCCATCGCTGGGATCAAATCTGTTCTTCAACTGCGCCCGAGTGAGCCGATCCCCAGCGGGCTTGTCGAAGCCGTAAAAATGGGCACGACGGTCGCAACCAATGCGCTGCTGGAGCGGCGCGGCGAGCGCACAATGCTGATTGTGAACCGAGGCTTTGCCGACGCCCTCCGCATCGGCAATCAGGCCCGGCCACGGCTGTTCGATTTGGCGATTACCCTCCCTTCCTTGCTCTACGAGCAGGTGGCGGAAGTAGGCGGCCGGATCGGCGCCGATGGAGCGGAGGTGGAACCGCTCGATGAGGCGGCAGCCTGGGCTGCATTCACGGCCGGGTGCGAAGCGGGGTTGGGGGCCTGTGCCATCGTGCTGATGCATGCTTGGAAATACCCCGAGCACGAACGGCGCCTGGCCACGCTTGCCCGGAAGGCCGGGTTCACTCAGGTCTCAGCCAGCCACGCTGTCAGCCCGCTCCTGCGTCTCATCCCACGCGGCGATACTACGGTGGTCGATGCATATCTCTCGCCGATTCTGAGGCGCTATGTCGATCAGGTCGCCGAGGAGCTGCGAGGCGTACGCCTATACTTCATGCAGTCGAATGGCGGGCTGACCGAGGCGCATCAGTTCGAAGGAAAGGACGCGATCCTGTCTGGCCCGGCGGGCGGTATTGTCGGGGCGGCGCGCACCGCGGCTTCAGCCGGGCTTGAGCAGATTATCACCTTCGATATGGGCGGCACCTCGACCGATGTCGCGCTCTATGCGGGTGAATTCGAGCGGGCGTATGAGACCGAGGTTGCCGGGGTTCGGATGCGGGCCCCGATGATGGCCATCAACACAGTCGCCGCTGGAGGCGGCTCAATCCTGCATTTCGATGGCGCCCGGATGCGGGTGGGGCCTGATAGCGCCGGGGCCAATCCCGGCCCGGCCTGCTACCGGCGGGGCGGGCCGCTCGCGGTTACCGATGCCAATGTTTGCGTAGGGAAGATCCAGCCGGCGCATTTCCCTCGGATTTTCGGCCCCGGTGGCGATCAGCCATTGGACGCGGATACCGTTCGTGCCCGTTTCGCCGCGCTCGCGGACGAGATCGGCGGGGCCACGGGGCAAAGGCGCGATCCGCGGGCGATCGCAGAGGGGTTCCTGCGCATTGCCGTGGCCAATATGGCGAACGCGATCAAAGAGGTCTCGCTCCAGAAAGGCCATGATGTCGCGCGGTTTGCCCTGCACTGCTTTGGCGGGGCCGGAGGACAGCATGCCTGCCTGGTTGCGGATGAGCTTGGGATGGACACCGTGTTCATCCACCCATTTGCCGGTGTGCTCTCGGCCTACGGGATGGGGCTTGCGGACCAGGCGGCCTTGCGTGAGCAAGCCGTCGAATTGCCCCTGAGCGAGGCGGTTTTGCCCGAATTAGGGGCGCTCGCTGACCGGCTCGCTGGGCAAGCCGCTCAATCATTGGAAAAGCAAGGCGCCCCGCCAGGGCGGATCGCCTCGCGGCGCAATTTGCACCTACACTATGCCGGCACCGAGGCGGCACTCATCGTCCCGTTCTCGAACTTCGAGCTAATCGTCGGCGACTTCACCGCCGCCCACCGCCGGCGCTTCGGCTTCGCCACCCCAGACCGTGCGCTGATCGTTGGAGACTGTATCGGTCGA
>JAFAHH010000780.1 GCA_019237355.1 Acetobacteraceae bacterium
TCCTTTCCTGGCTCCAAGAATGCATCCAGGCCATCCCACGAGTCGCTCAGGATGGGCGCGCCGCATGCCGCCGCCTCGAATAGGCGGCCGGATGGGCACCATCCCATACGGGCCATGGCGCCGCGCGTCACGTTGAGCGTCAGACGCGAGGAGCAATAGAAGCTCGGATGCTCACCCGGCGGAAGGTGCCGTACGAAAAAAATATTTTCGGTCCAGGGGAAGTCGGGTGGGTAAAGCGCCCCGGCAAGCATGAACCGCCGCGCAGGCAGGCGGCGCGCCGGCTCGATGAACAGGCGCTCGAGTGCTGCCTGCCGGTCTTCGGCATAGGTGCCGATATAAGAGAGAAGGCCGGCGTACCGCGGCTGCGGTTCGGTGGGCCGATGGACGTCGGGGTCAACCGAACCGTAAATCGGAACCACCCGTCTCGCGCCAAGCTTTTCACGAAGCGCGGCGATCGCGGCGCCGCCCGTGTAACTGAGCACGATGTCGAAGCCGCTTAAGCCCTGTAGCGGGACGTAGTCCACGCTCCGCCCTTGGGCCAGGCGGGCAATGGTAACAGGAGTATCGAGATCGTAAAAACAGCGAGCCGCCACTCGGCTATCGAGCACGAGCGCTGTCGCCGCCAGCGCATCCGGGCAGTAGGACGTTACGATCGCCGCATCGGCCTCATTCACAGCACCGCGAGCAGAGGGTAAAATGTCGTGCCAGTCGCCGTAAAGGACGAGCCGCGCGCCGCCGGGCGCCTCGGTCGTATCGCGGTGAGCTGCGTAATAAGGCACGTCGCGCTCGAAGAAAACCACGCTGTGGCCCTGTGCCTGTAGGGCTCCGATCAACCCACGCCAAAGCGCGGCGTGGCCATTCCCCCAGGTTGAACTCACGGTTAGGCCGAAGATTACAACCCGCATGCGCCTAGTTTTGGCCGCGATTGGGAGCGGCGTCGCATTCAGGCTCAGCGAGATTCATCACGGTGCACGAAGTTGAAGAATTGGCTCATATGACCGTCCGCCGTCTTGTCCTGATGCAAAAGGCGAGCTTGCGATCTTTAAAAATTTCGAAAAATTCGTCCCATGGAATCTCTTCCAGGGATTCCTCAGGCTCGGCGAAGTCAATCCGCAATATCCCACCACCTTCCCGAGAAGGCGGCCCTTCACGCGAGTTGGCCTGCCGCCCCGGTCTTCAGCCCATTTGCGGATGAAACCGTGATCGGTCGTCGTTGTTGCCGAAGCCATAAATGCTCCCCGCGCCATGTCCGCCGGTAACGCTCTGACTGCCTCCAGGTTTAGCTTGATCCCTACGCTGCACAAGGTACTCTGGCGTCGTTTGAGGTAGTCGGTAGATTAGGGAAGGAATTCGGTAAGCCGCGCTGCGGTGCGCAACTTACGTGGCCGATCACGAACCCGGGAGGATCGGATCAGTCCGCATGGCAACAATCATAGGCGCCTCACGGGGCCTAGCCATATGCAATCGGCGATGAGGAGAACCAATGCTGGGAGTTTTTCGTGCCCTATGATACTGCTGTTGTGTGTATTCCGGCCGTAGCTGGCCGGCTTCATAAGGCGAAAAAGTCGAATGATGGAAGGCCGGGAAGCGGCGCCTACAATCCTCGTCGTCGATGACGATCCCGACGTCCGGTTGATCGTGGCCGAATTTCTTGAGGATTTCGGGTATAGCGTTCTGCAGGCCGCGGGTGGCGCCGAAGCCCTGGAGATGCTGGAACAGCATCCAGATCTCGGCATGATCATAACCGACGTGCGCATGCCCGATATGTCGGGGCTGGAGCTGGCCGAACGCGCAGCCGAGCGGCGGAGAGATTTGAAAATCATCCTGACCTCGGGCTATTTCCTACCGCAGACCGTTGCGCGCAGGTTCCTCCGCAAGCCCTTTAGAATGAAGGAACTTGAGGCCGCGGTTCGGGCTGAGCTGGCCGCGTAAGCGCGCCTGTCGAGCAAATTGCGGCCGGTTGGAGCGGATCGTCGCTGACCTCCTTCGGGCAGCTCCCTGGCGCGTGTATGCGCGCCATCGTGATCTCCTGATGCGCTTAGAGCCATCTCGCTCTGTTAGTCTTGGTTGGCAGAGCGCGTTTGAGCCTTTCCGGCGATTTCGCCTCAAGCCATCGCGCTCTAGAGCGGTTTCCACTCACGTGGCTTTGTTTGCGAGCAGATTCACGCGATGTGGATCGCCTTCGGCGATTCCACCTAATCGCGATCTGCTCTAGCCGTGCCCAACAGCGGAGAATCCGCTTGGCGGGTCAGCGAGATCGGCGCGCCGGGCCACTCCGCTCGGCCGGGCAAGGATAGGTATTGATGAAGTAGCGCATGACGCCTTGGACTGCCGGCTCAGCCATGTATTGCGAATTCAAGCGTGCCCAAGACACGAAGCCATTCACCGCCTGCTCACGGGTGGTAGCAGTCTTAGGCAGGCAGACTCGGCGGGTGCGCCCGGTCGCCCGGGCCGTATCCGCCAAATGGTAGTCGATGACGCCCGACAAATAGCCGGCGCACAACCCGATTGCACCAGCATAGCTCGGATCGGAGCTCGGCGTGCTACACAAATTGACCACGTCCTGAAGGGTTCGGATATGATAAGAGGCAGGCGGAGCTTGGCCGCCCGCCGGGGGATTCTGCGCATACGCGGCCGGGACGGCGCCGAAGAAGCCGAGGCACACGAGAGCGGGGCGGGTAAGGGCCGGCGGCCGCATCAAATCTCCTCCTTGGCGTGGGCGGGGTGCACGTTATACGCGATCCCTCGAGGTACCAACGCTCCTGAGGACAGAGAGCCGGCATGGGCTTACTCAAAACCGTGCATACCGTTCAGCCCAGCGTGCCAAGAACGGCGGGGGTTGCGGTGAAGCCGTGGCGCCGCCGAGCGCTGCCGCGATCAGCCCAATCAGGCTGACCACAAAGGCGCCGAGGGTGACCCACGCCCCGGCGGAGGCACCCTGGGCCGCCGCGGACTTCGCCGTTTGCGCCGCTTGGTTCTTGATCTGGGTGAATTGGGCCTGGGCCTGGTCGAAGCGCCGGGCGGCTTCGTCCCGGCTGATATTCGCCTGGGCGGTGATGATGTCGATCATGCGCTGCTTGGCCTGGTTCGCACGATCGCCGCCGGCCGTCAGGTCCGGCAGGAGGCGCACGATTTCCCGGGTCGCGTCTTCCCGGCTCATTGTCGCCGGGGTCTGGTTCGGCGGCTGTAGGAGGGTTCGTGCCTGTTCCTGCAACGCCTCTGGGCTGAGGCCCGACGGCGAGGAGAGTTGCGGGGTGGCCGCTTTGATCTCTTGTCCCACCGCCGAGGCGGTGCTGCCGATCACCGAAAAGGCCCCGCCGATCACGCCCCCAACCGCCGTCGTGACGAGGTAGACCGTTATCAGCAGCCCCAGCGCCCATATCACGAGGCCGTGGAGCATCCCGTCAAATCGGCTAATGACCCCGGCCAGCCTTGCGGCGACGTAGCCACTGAAAAACAGCGCGATGATGGTGGCGCCAAGCCACCACAGCCCGGCCGCGAAGCCGAAATTGCTGGGCGCCCCGCCGGCGGCCGGGTTAACCACCCCAAGGCCAATGCCGGCGCCGAGTAGATCAAGCAGCATTTCAATCGCGAGCGCCAGAATCACACCGGCAAATATAGCCGGCCACGAGACGCGGGTCAGGCTACGAAGTCCATTGGCGGGTGCGGCGACAACCGCAGGGTTGGGAACATGGGATGGGGGCAGATCACTCACGTGGACAATCTCCTTTCAGGATGGAGCGGCGCTGCCCTCGCGCCGCCGAATTCATTACCGAATTGGGACCCTTCACACTGGCGTGATGGTTTGGAGCCAATGCCGACCAGAAGCTCAGGAACGCTGCCTACAAGCTCGGAATTTGTCGCTCGCCGGCAGTTCGGTGTTTTACGGCTGGTACGTGCGGCCGTCATTCGTAGTAGCCGCCGCCGCTCAGCAACAGCAAAATCAGGATACGCGAAACAGGCCACCGCCAGCGCAAGGCAATTTCCCGGCCGCTGTTCGCCATAAACGCTCCTTCGGGAGAAGAGTTTGGGGGGAGCCGGCTATGTGACCGGCCAGGAATTTCCTGAGCGCGATGCTAGAGCAGATCGCGCTTCCATGATTGCATACGCGGAAGGCCCCTAGATCAGTGCCAAAAGCCGGGGAGGAGAATCAACGCCACGACTATAGCAACGAACGCGTATTTGGCGGCATAATAAGCCTTGCGATTCCATTGCTTCATTCGCTTGCCGAGCAGCCGAACTTGGTAGATCGCCCCGAAGGCCCGGTTAGCCAATCCAAGCCGCTCGCCTTCGATATTGGCCGACGCCGTGGCCTTAACCAGGTGATGGATCACGAACCGGTTCAGGGCCGTCATCACTCGGGTGCGGAGGGGCCGCTCAACATCGCAGAACAAAATCAAGCGGTTAGTGTCCGCCGTATTCTCAGCATGATGGATGTATGTTTCATCAAAAATCGTCGCTTCGCCATCGCGCCAGCCGCGACGGATACCATCCACTTCGATGTAGCAGGCCTCGGTATTGGGCGTGGCGAGGCCGAGATGATATCGCACCGAGCCGGCGAAGGGATCACGATGGCGCACCAGACGCCCGCCGGGCGGAAGCAGCGCGAACATGGCGCCATGCACGCTCGGCACCTCCCGGAGGAGCGCAACGGTTTTTGGGCAAAGCTGCTCGGCCGAGGGCAACGCGTCGTCGTACCATTTCAGGTAGAAACGCTTCCACCCAGTGCGGAAGAAGGAGTTGAAGCCGAAATCGGTGTAGCCCGCCGCGGCGCGGACCATCCCCTCGTCCATAAGACGCAAGCCTTCATCACGAATCATTTCCCAGTTCTCGGTCAGCTTGCGGAGCTCCGGGAAGGCGCCGGGATCCAAGAACGGCCGGGCCGGAATCCGGGAAAAGAGGTAAACGAGCGCGTTATAGGGTGCGAGGAACGTGGAGTGATCCGTAAGCTGGCGGGTGAAGCGATGCCGCACATTGCCCCGGAAGTGCACGAAGGCGGCCGAGGCCAAGAACAGGCCGAACACGATAAACTGCGGCTTCAGCAGAAGCAGGGCTGGGTTCATGCTCATGGCGCCGCAACCTAAAGGATTTGCCCGGCGCGCCGCAATTGCCGCCTATGCAATGCTGCGGGGCAGCGGAGAACGTAGTTGTACATGCCGCAGACGCTATCTCGAGAACATCTGAGATGCTATTCGGACACTTGGAGGTCACCTGTTCGGCGAAAATCCGCTCGCACCCAGCCGCCTTCAGATCGCGCTGGGCGAGAGTTGTCTTGCTCAGCCCCGCTGTCGCGTGAGATTTTGCGCCGATTGAAGGATTGCCGCATGCAAATTCGCCCAAAAATTGTTGCTTTGGCGCTTTTACTTGTCCTGCCCGGTCCGTTGCGCGCTGCGGAAATTAGCCCGGATCAGGCAACCGCGCTTGAAAATCAATTCCGAAACTGGCTTGCGAGCTTCATTGAGCCTGCTTTCCGCCTGCCACCCCGCCCCGTCCAGCTCACCCCGGCCGGGGACCATTTCAAGGTGCTGGTTCCGATCGCGGGTCTGGAAACGGACGGCTCCCCCCAGCGCAAGACGGGAATTACCGCAGATGCGCGACCGGGTGAGAACGGCTGCTGGATAGTCAGCGACATCCGCTTTCCTTCTCCCGCCCGCATGCTGATCGCCTCGCCTCACCCGGACTCAAACGCGCCGCCTACGATTGTGAGGTTCAGGGCTGGGCATCAGGCCGGCGATGCCGTGATTGACCCCGGACTGGGCATCCCCGTCAGCACGCGTGAGCAGATCCAGGACCTCGACCTTGACATCGAAGCCGGTGTGCGCCGCCGGCTGCAGCACTCCGACCGCTACGCTTCTGAAACTAATGCAAGCTCGGCCGGCGAGGGCCGCCTCGACTTGTGGCAAAGCGTCACCGCCGTCGGCGTGCGCATGCGGGCGGAGGAGCTTGATCAGCCAGCAGTGCAGACCAGTGCCGACCAGGTTCGGGCAACGGCAAAGCTGAATGGTGTCAATCGCGCGCAGGCCGCGAAGCTTGTCGCGGCGTCGGTCAGGCTGCTTGGAACTGCGGTTGCGGGTATTTCGGCGGTAGAGTCCGGCAAGATCAAGTTGGGCCCGGGGGAGAATGAGGCGGTGCGCGACATAGTGGCGGCGCTCCACGGGATCGCTTTCGACGGCGTGTTCGAAGAGAGTGTCGACCGGCTCGCCGTACGCATCGGTGATTTCCGCAATACGGCCGGGCACGCGGAGCTCGGCATCGGTGCGCAAGCGCCGGATGGAATTCTGCAAGGCTGGATGAACTTCGACCTACAAGACCTTGCAATGCCTGACATTCCTGACGAGTTTGCCGCCTATGTGCCGCAGCACATTAGGGTTCGTCCGACCCTTTCCGGCGTGCGGACAGAGGATCTGATGCGGTTGGCCTGGGCTGCCACCCAGCCCGGCGCGCAGCCGAAGAAGCTCACCCCGGAACTCGCTGCCCTGTTCGCGCATGGGCCGCTTGCGGTCGGGCTCGATCCTTTGCAAGTGGATATCGCGAACACGAACTTCTTGGCCACGGCTAATGCCCGGGTGCTTGGGCCACAAGATGTGAAAGGCACTGCCCGTGTCACTGCGCAAGGCTTCGACGACCTCGTGGCGCGCGTGCAGGCGGACCCTTTGATATCCCGCGCGCAACCGTTTCTCGTAATGGCGCGGCGCCTCGCCCGGTATGAAGATGGAAAACTGGTCTGGGACATCACCTTTGATACGACCGACCAAAAGGTGATCATCAACGGCACCGATATGGCCCAGATAACCGGGACTGGGCCGAATCGGGGCGGCGTCCCGCACTACCCGCCGACCAAGCGATAGATGGTCACCTGCCGTTCCAGGCGGTCTTCTAATTCCAGCGTTGTTGGAACGGTAAGGCTCGCCAGCGGAACCAATCCCCTGGCGGGCAGATGGGCCCGCCCCGGGTCCGCAATCCAGACCTCGGCCGCTCCCGCGATAGAGCGGAACCAGGGTAGGATGTGCGCCACCATCGCCGCC
>JAFAHH010000024.1 GCA_019237355.1 Acetobacteraceae bacterium
GGAACCAGCACATGCCGTCTTCGACGGCGCCGCTGGTCGATCCGCAAATACCTCCAGCACCCTATGGTGCCGGGAGCGAAAATAGTCCCTGGTCACCGCCCAATAGCCTGCCGAGAGGATTTAGCGGCTTCTAAGAGCGGGATGACCTTAGGTGAGGTCACCCCGCTCGAGGAACTTTGGTTTTCAGAGCGCGATTCAGGCTTTCCGACGATTCCGCCTCAAGCCATCGCGCTCTAAAGGAAGCCACAGTGTTCTCGCCCGGACCATATGCAACCGGAATTCCGGAAGAACTTTCCCCAGAGCGCGCTTCTCTGGCCGTCGCTCCTGGTTTGACTGGAAGCCCGCCCTACCCCTGGCTGTTAAGGCCCAATGCCTGGGAGAGCGCGGTATCGACCCGCGGCGGCATCGAAGGCGGAATATAGAGCGTGGAGATCGCCGAGACACCGGAATTCGGCAACCAGTACAGCGGGACTTTCCGGATCACCGGCTCGACCCCGGGGAACAGGGGCGCCTCGTATATGTACACGTCGTGATAGGGGCTGTAATACGAGTAAAGCTTTTGCATTAGCTGCGGCATGCCGCGCACATCATAAACGTAGGGCTTGAACGTGGTATCGCCGAGCACACCGACCTGCCATAGGATCAGGTTCGATGATGGATCAATCATCCTCCCATTCACTAGGAAATCAGTAGCCTCGAAGGACTGGCACCCCGCCATCGCTGGATCAACGTTCAAGTCGGCGAACAGGCAATCCTCCGCGGAGATGCCTGGCAACATGCGCGCCTTGAAGCCCTCAGCCCGTGCCCGCCGGACTGATTCGTGTGTGGGATAGGCAAATACGCCCGGATGCCCATAGGCTGCCATGCAGACGATTTCGCCCGACCGGAGGCAATGCAGGGTGCGGTCGATCATCTCGTGGTAAGTTTTCAGCCGCGGCTTGTTCTCGGCGTAGAACGACTGCAGCGACTCGGCGCCTGATGGATTGAGCGTCTTGATCATCTCTTCGGCGATCGGGTCGCTGATGATGTAGAGCACGCGATCTGCTTTCTTGATCCAGGCAATTGACTCCATGGTCATTTGGCCGATCGTGCGAATACCTGTACCGGTAACCACTAGTCTCTCGTCATTCATAGGCTTCGTCCCGCATTTCAGCCGAGGAGCTCACTGTGGGCGATTCGTTCCATTCGCCAGTACCGGAGGAGGAATTTGATAAGCAAATGGATTGAGGAGGCGCCTCATCTCGGCGGCATATACGCGGCGGGCCACGTCGGCGACGCAGAGCAGGGTCCTGGGCTGCTGACGCTTGCCCACCAGCGCGCGACCCAATCGAGAAGCCATATTGGCAAAGCGGGACTGCCCGCCTGAGCCGGATACGTTTGTGACGGATAGAACTGAGACGGATAGGATTGCGACGGATAGAACTGCCCAGGATACGTTTGTGACGCATAGAATTGCGCCGCGTAGGCCGGAAAAGGAGAGAACGGAGCGGGATAGGCCGAAGGGGTATAGCCGGCGGGCTGTGGCGCTGGGCCGCTCCAGCCGACCACCACCGGGTAGGTAGGGCCTGGTTGCTGTGCGGCCGAGCCTGGCGCGGCGGATGCAGGCTGAGTTGCCGGAGCGCCCTCTGGCGCAGGCGGTTGCGACACTACCGGCAGCTTGGCGCCAGTAAGAGCGACATAGAGCTTCGCCTGCTCGCCGGAGGTCAGCAACGCCGCGTCTTCATCCGCGAGCCCCGCATCCTTCATGGCCTTGGCTGGGTCCGAAATGAAGGCTCCGAGCGCGTCAATATCGGCCGCCAACGTTACCATGTAACGCTTAAGACTATCGCTCATCAGACGCCTTTCGGTGCCGGGCTGTTGCGGAAACCGGTTCCACAGCGACATGCCTGCAGAGCCTGCATCAACATTGATCCTCGCCGCCGCACCGAGCGAGCGCCGAAAGCGGTGGCGGAGTCAAGCCTGCTGCGTTACGGTCCGGATGTCGGCGTCTTCTCGGATGTTGGCGGCGTGGAGCTTTCCGTTGGAGCCGAGGTTCCCGGTTGACCTGTGGTCGCAGGTTGACCTGTGGTCGCAGGTTGAGCCGTGGTCCCAGGTTGAGCCGCGGCCACCTCGACCAACACGAATGGCGGCGCCACCACGACATGCGGCGAGACAACCACATTCGGCGGCACCACCACATGCGGCGGCACCACCACATGGGGCGGCACAACGACGTGCGGCGGCGTCACCACGACATGCGGGGGCACGACCACATGTGGCGGCACCACCACGTGGGGCGGCACGACGACGTGTGGCGGCACGACGACGTGCGGTGGCACAACCACATGATGCACCACCGCCACGTGGAGCAGCGCGACGACGTGCGGAGGAGGAGGCTGCGGCCCCTCAGCCTTTCGTTCTGGCTGGTCTGATTCTGGCATAGTGCACGACCTTTCTCGGGCATAGAGCTGCACGACCGGATCGACGGAAACTACAAGTTAGCTAGCGCCGGGCGGACCGGCCGCTGCGAACAACAATCAAGCGATTGTTCTTGTGTTTTTAGACTAGCAAAAGATCCTCGCGACAATCAACCTTAATCGGTGCAGCCGAAATCCATCAGCACCGTCGCTGGATGCCGGCGCGGCATGGGGGACGGCTGTAACAATACTGTCATATCAGAGGGAGCGGTGACAGTAACAAAGAAATGAATGGCGAAGGGGAAACCGGAGATCGCAAGAGAAATATCCCAACCGCCAGAATTGGGCTACCTGAGCATTGGTGGAATATCGGCCAACTGGCGGGAAGGGAAATCTCGGGGTCGATTTCTAAGGGCGGTGATGTCGGAAAGCTTCGATCGCGCTCTGGAAAAACCGGTAGAGCTTCGGCCAAATCATCATGCTCTACCCTCGGAAGAGCTGGAGAATGAACGAGTCGCTAAACCCAACTCTTGATGCTTTTTGCCATCGCCGCCGCTGATATGCCGTAGCGATCGTGGAGTGTTGGCA
>JAFAHH010000106.1 GCA_019237355.1 Acetobacteraceae bacterium
TGCGCGATCTTGATGGCGGCTTGCGCAAACGCGGCGTGGGCGTCGCCGCGCGGGCTCGGCGGCGGGCTGACGCCGGACCGCTTCTCCTTCGGCTCATAAGCGCCCTCGCGCGCCCGATCGAGGTGGGTCACATGCTCGGCCGGCTCATATTCCACTCGCACTAGCGAGGCAGCATAACGGGCAATACCGAACCTTTCGGCAACGACAAGCGCGACCGGCTGGCCGCTAAAGAGGATCTTGGAATCGTGCAGCGGGCGTAGCGGCGAACCCGGTGGCGCGATATCATCCCGATAGGCGCGGTCAAGCAGCGCGGTCGGCGGCCGGTTTTCGTGCGTAAACACCTGCACCACCCCCGGCACGGCGAGCGCGGCCGAGGTGTCGATTCTGTTGATCCGGCCTTTCGCGATCGCACTTGAAACAACGTACCCGTGGGCCAAATCGGGCGTAGAAAACTCGGCCGCATATTTCGCGGCGCCGGTAACCTTCGCCGGGCCATCAACCCGTCGTACAGACGTGCCGATATAAGGTCTCGCATCGGTCATGGCCGCAACCCTACGTGATTCGTTTATCAGTCTGCGATTGAGGAGTGCGCGCAGCCGCTTGGCTCAGGGCGCGCACGATTGCGCGCCGGGCAAGGTCGATCTTGAAATCATTGCTGCCATACCCTTTCGCATCAGCAAGAACCTTGCTAGCCACGGCGGCAAAGTTTTTCGCGCTTGGCTCGCGCCCGCGGAGCAGCGCCTCCGCGGCTATGTCCCGCCATGGTTTGTGGGCCACACCACCCAAAGCGAGTCGCGCCTCCTTGATCTGCTCGCCATCCATCTCCAGCGCAGCAGCCACAGAAACAAGCGCGAAAGCATACGACAAGCGGTCGCGCAACTTCAAATACGTATAGTTCTGTGCGAATCCCTTTGACGGCAGGTCGATATACGTGATGATTTCATCACGCGCCAAATTGGTATCGATTTCAGGCATACCGCCCGGCAAACGATGGAAGTCTTGAAATGGGATATTGCGTTCCCCTTGGGGGCCGGTGACCCGAACCACCGCCTCAAGCGCCGCGAGCGCCACACACATATCTGAGGGGTGCGTGGCGATGCAGTGCGGGCTGGCGCCCAGAATGGCGTGGATGCGATTGATCCCGTCAATCGCAGGGCAGCCGCTACCGGGTTCGCGCTTATTGCACAGGGTTGCCACATCGTAGAAGTAGTAACACCGCGTACGCTGCAGCAGATTGCCGCCGACCGACGCCGCATTGCGGAGCTGCGGCGACGCGCCAGCCAGAATGGCGCTAGACAGCAGCGGATAACGGCTCTCAATGCGTGGATCGTACGCCGCCTCCGTATTCGTCACCAGCGCGCCGATGCGCAACCCGCCTTCGCCGGTCTCCTCGATGGCGGTCAAAGGCAACCGGGTGATGTCGATCACCCGCTCCGGCCGCTCCACGTTGTATTTCATCAGGTCAACGAGATTGGTGCCGCCCGCAATGAACCGCGCGGGAGGGGCAGATGCGATTTCCCGCACGGCTTCGGCCACGCTTGCAACCCGGACATAGGAGAAGCGGTTCATGGCTGCTTCTCCGGGCGCGCTGCCAAGACCTGCTCGATGGCCGCAACGATGTTCACATACGCCCCGCAGCGGCAAAGATTGCCGCTCATCAGCTCGCGGATTTCCTCTCGCGTCCGCGCGCGGCCCTCTTGGATCAAGGCGACTGCAGAGCAGATCTGGCCGGGCGTGCAGTAGCCGCACTGAAATGCATCTTGGTCGATGAAGGCCTGTTGCAGCGGATGGAGCACCGCGCCTGTGCTAAGCCCTTCGATAGTGGTTACATCCGATCCGTCCTTCACAACGGCAAGCATCAGGCATGAATTGACCCGCTTGCGATCGAGCAGCACTGTACAGGCGCCGCACTGGCCCTGGTCGCAACCCTTCTTCGTGCCGGTGAGGCCCAGGTCTTCACGGAGCAGATCGAGCAATGTTGTCCAGGGCGCGATCTCGAGCTGCCGTCTTTCCCCATTCACCGTGAGACTAATAGCGATTCTCTCGACCGGGGCGGATGCGGTAACGCTTATGCTCATGATGGCCTCGGGGGAAAGTCAAAAATCAAGTAAGTTGCACCGCTGCGAAGCAGAGGCCGCTACTTTTTACCCAGATCGGCCTGAATAACGTCGCGCGCACTTAGCGGATGCATTGCACACCGAATCGCCCCGCTGCGCGCCCTCCGAAACGCTCTGCTTCAGATCCGCTCGCTGATCCGGATCGCCGCTCGGCAGCCGGCCTTGATAACGGCCGACATCAGCCGATAGCCGGGGGCCCGCTCGGCCTCATTCTCGAGCCCGATATCGCGATGCTCAAGCTCGTCTGCTCGGAACTTCTCGATAGTGGCACGTAGCTCCGGCTCATCTTCACCAAGCGCCTCCGCCTGCGAGGCGTAGTGGGCGTCGATCGCCTCTTCTACGGCGACCGTGCAGGCCATTGCGGCACGCTCCCCGAGGGCCGCGGTCAGTGCACCCAGCGCGAACCCAGCCACATGCCAGACCGGCAGCAATGCGGTCGGCCGCACCCGGCGGCGGACAATGAGCTCGCTGAAGCGCGCCAGGTGCTCCTGCTCCTGCGCCTGCATATGCCGCAATAGGGCGGCTTTGTTCCCCTTCCGCAGCACCGCGAGCTGGCCGGCATAGATGCGTGCCGCCCCATACTCCCCGGCATGATCGACGCGGATGATGCGGGCGACGAGATCCTCATGGGGCAAATCACCCGGCAAGCTCATGCGTCCTCGCTCGCTTCGCAGAAACCCCGAGAGCCAAGGCGGCACCCAGCAACACGCAACAACCGGAAGCATAAACCAAGTTCATCAGCGCCATAGAAACCGGGAGGCCGGGGATCATGTAGGTCGGCTCGTCGCAGGGCTTCGCTGGCCGGGCGGGCAATTGGGCCAAGCGGTCGGCCAAGCTGCCGCCCTTGATCTGGGGCGCGGCGCATTGGGGCAATGGGCTTTGCCACCACCCCTGCTCCACCCCGACATGGGTTGCGGCAAGCGCTGTCTCTGTCAAGAAAGCGGCAAAAGCGAGAACCAGCAGCACCCGCGCCAGCCGCGGAGGCAGAATGATCGCGAGCAACCCGAGCATGATCGCTGCGCGATAAGGCCAACGCTGGAGCAAGCACAGCGGACAAGGGATCAAGCCGCCCCAATTTTCCGCACCCAACGCCACGGCCAGAGCAAGCCCGGCCGCGACCGCGCAGGCAAGCCCGATGGCCTTGGGGGTTAGTGATGGGCCCATGGCTCTGATGTGCCGCGCTTTGCCCGGGCGCGCAAGCGGCGTAGCCTTGCGCATGGTTCGAGAAGGGGAGGGAGTCATGCGCCGCTTGTGGGGTCGCGCAAACTCAGCCAATGTTATGAAACCGATCTGGTTGATGGAGGAGCTGAACCTGCCTTATGAGCGAATCGACGTGGGCGGCAAGTTCGGCCGCACAGATACGCCTGAATACCGGCGGATGAACCCGACCGGGCTTGTTCCGGCATTGGAAGAAGATGGTTTCACTTTGTGGGAAAGTAATGCCATCTTGCGCTACATCTGCAACGCGTGCGCGCCAGATTCGCCCCTTTATCCCAGCGAGCCTCGTGCCCGCGGCATCGTCGATTGCTGGATGGATGCATCGCAAACCACTCTGAGCCGGCCGCAGTCGGTGGTCCTGTGGACCTTGGTGCGAACGCCGCCGGAGCAACGGGATTATGCGGCGTTGCAGAAGGCCATGCAGGAGGCCGACCGAGCCTGGGCGCTGGTGGAGCAGCAAACGAAGCAGCACCCTTACGTTGCCGGGGATACATTTACGCTCGCCGATATCGCTTGGGGTGTGCATGTGCATCGCTGGTTTGTATTGCCCATCGAACGAAGCGATGCGCCTAGCCTGTATGCTTGGTATCAGCGCCTGTTGCAGCGCCCAGCCTACGCCACTCATTGCGCAGGGCCGGTTACTTAACAACCCGTTTTGCGGAACTTGCCCTGGCGAAGTTGGGAAAAGGGCCGCACATCCCCAGGTATTGCGCATCGCCCGGCTTCTTCGTGGATCGCTAAATGGCGTTTCTCTTTACCCTGGCAGACCTGGCCGGCTTCATCGCTCTTTTGCTGTGGGGCATCCGCATGGTCCAAACCGGGGTGCAGCGGGCGTTCGGCGCCAGGCTGCGGAGCTTCCTCGGCCGGGCTCTTCGTACCCGGGCCACGGCGTTCGTCGCAGGGCTGGGGGTGACCGCTATCCTGCAGAGCAGTACTGCGACCGGATTGATGGTGACCGGGTTCGCGGCAGCGGGGCTGGTCGATTTGGCCCCAGCACTCGCCGTAATGCTTGGGGCGAATCTCGGCACCACATTGATCGTGCAGGCGCTCTCATTCGATGTGGCGGCGGTCGCGCCGCTGCTTATCCTCGCGGGCGTAGTGATGTTTCGCCGGGCTCCGGCAGGGCCGCGCGACTTTGGCCGGGTGCTGATCGGCTTGGGACTGCTTCTGATTGCGCTTCGCGAAATGGTCAGCTTGCTGGCGCCCTTCGAACAGGCGCCCGGCCTGCGCCTGATGTTGACCCAGATAGCGAGCCAGCCGGTGCTCGACGTGCTGGTGGCGGCCGTGCTCACCTGGGCGATGCACTCCAGCGTCGCCGTGGTCTTGCTCATCATGTCGCTTGCGGGGCAAGGGGTGGTCCCTCCGCCTGCCGCTTTCTCGCTCGTCCTTGGCGCCAATCTCGGCACGGCGATCAATCCCGTGCTGGAAGGAGCAGGCAGAGGTGACCCGGCGGCCAAGCGTGTGCCCTATGGCAATCTAATCAATCGCGCGGTGGGCGTGATCGCGGGCCTCCTTGCTTTGCCTTACATCGGAAAGCTGGTTTTCGCGGTCGATCAAAACCAGGCGCGCGCCGTCGCCGATCTTCACACGCTGTTCAACCTCGTAATGGCGGCTTTATTTTTCCCCTGGCTCGGCGCCTTTGCGCGGCTGCTGCAGCTTTTATTGCCGGCGCGGGTTGATCCTGCCGATCCGGCCCGGCCCCGTTACCTCGATCCGGCCGCGCTCGAGATGCCGGTCGTCGCCCTCGGCGCCGCCGCCCGTGAGGCGTTGCGCCTTGCGGATGTGCTCGAAAGCATGCTGCTCGGCCTCCGCGATGCATTCCAGCGGGGCGATCGCAAGCATATCAGCGAGACGCGGCGGCTCGGTAATGTGCTCGATCAACTCACTACCGCGATCAAGGCCTATATTTCGCGCCTCGACCCAAGCTCGCTCAGCCGAGCAGACCACCATCGCTTGATCGAGGTCCTCACCTTCGCGACCAATATGAAGCACGCGGGCGACATTGTGGATCGGAATCTGCTTGCGCTTGTGGCGAAGAAGCTCAAACGGGGTTTGGTCTTCGACAAGGAAGAACAAGCCGAACTGCTGGGCGCGATCGACCGGCTGATCGCTAACGTGCGCGTGGCGGCCTCGCTGTTGATGACCGCAGACGACCGCGCTGCTCGGCTGCTTGCAAACGAAAAGGAGACCTTTCGCCAGCTTGAGGCCTTTGCAACCGAGTCCCATTTTAGCCGGCTTCGTGTAGGGTCACCGGAAGCCGCGCTTGCCAGCTCGTTGCATTTAGATGCGTTGCGCGACCTCCAGCGGGTCAACGCGCATCTCGTGGCGGCCGCGGCCTATCCGGTGTTGGAGGACAACGGGGTGTTGCTCCCGACCCGGCTGCGGGACTAGGGCACAGGCGGTGTGGAGAGGATTATGTAGGCTAGAGCGCGATGGCTAGCACCGAGTGACCCACGCCTAGCTTCGAACCCCGCTAATTAGCACCCGTGTGGTCAAGCGCATCGCAAAGCGCAGAAACTTTAGCCAAGTCCTCGCGCATGCGACTGACTGTCATTCGGAGATTCACCGCCAGCATGCGGTCAGTATCCATGAGGCGAACAATGCTCTTCTGTAACCGCATGGTGGCACGCAGCGATTCGATCACTGCTATGATGTCCGGTGTGGCCATTACTCCATCCCCATTTTGTCTCCTAAGCCTCGCCAGTCTTGGCTACCAGCGTGCCGCCGTGCGAGTAGTACTTTGATCTTCTCTCAGCCTCCGTGCGAGTTCCTGCAAGCTGCCGACGGCGGCATTGAATTCGTAAGCCGTATCGCCCCTCCCCGGCTCGAAGCGGAGCTGGCCAGATGTCGCATCCTGCGCATTAAGCAGCCACGCGAGCAGCAAAGGATCCCCACGCCTATGCGACGGGGAGCGGCAGGATCAACCGCCATCTCCCGTCCACACGCCGCGACTTCGGGAGAGATCGCGGTAATGGCGGCGATTTCGACGAGGTATGGGCAGCCCGATCTGTCCTTTCGTAGTGCTATATTCAGGCGGCAACGATGCGATACCGTTCTCAACTCATCCCGCGACCAATTATAATGCAGCCGCGCGAGCGTTGTCTATGGCGGTCGCCCTTGAAACAATAAGGATCCCGAAGTGCAGCCGATGGATCAGCCGGTCGTTGTTGCGGGCGAGATCATAATATATCGCTTATACGACATCGCCTACGCGGTGGACCTTGATCGCGCCGAGGCAATCCTAGCACAGCGCACCAGTACGGGGGCCTCGCGCAAGCGGCTAAGCGCGACCCCGCCCAAGGCCGTGGCCTATGATGCCCCGCCTGTCGTAATGAGCCTGGACCCGGTGCCGCTCTCCATCAATGGAAGCGCGCTTGATGCGAATGTCACTGGCCGGCTGTACGATTTCGGGGTGGTCAGTCTCGCCCTAGACGTGCCCGTCCGGAATCTCCAATGGACCGCGTTCCAGGATCTGCTAGACGGACTTGCCGCCTCGATTGGAGCCGGTTCCGGCGAGCACATTTGGACCCAATTAGCCGGCCAGGTCCGGGAGCAGATTGCAGACGCCCTTGTCCGCCCGGCCGTATCGATGCTCGAGGAGGATTATATCGTCGCATTGGTAAGATCATTTGGCCGGGCTATGACGGCGGCGGAGATCCAGGAAAAGCTGGATTTGGTGCCTTTGCTCTCGGGCGAACGATCCGCGCTTTCCGAAAGCGCTCAGCAAGATCTGCTGCGCAACCGGTTCTCTTATTACACCGATGACCTGGTGGTGATAACCTGGGATCGTGCGTTCGTGTACGAGCCGCGTCGCAACTCGGATGTAATCGATGTACTCGAGGTGGCTAACGCCCAGCTATTGGAGATGCGGTACTACGATGAGCTCTTGGATGCCGAGCTGCCGCGGATGTACGACTTGGTGCAGAAGACGCGCCGTGCGAGCGGATTATTTTCCTCCCGCCGGTTCGCGCGGCTCGCCCGCAACCTTTATACGTTGGTCGCCGAGGTTACCGAGCTCACCGAGAAGGTCGATAATGCGTTGCAGGTCACAGAGGACGTCTACCTAGCGCGGATCTATGCGGCTACCCTCGATTTGTTTCGTGTCCACCTGGTTAGCATCGCGGTCGAACGCAAGCTCGCGATCATCCGGGATACCTACACGGCCCTTTATGACGAGGCGTCTGGTGGACGCGCCACTCTTTTAGAAATTGCCATCGTCGTGCTCATCGTGGTCGAAATCCTTATTGCCTTGTGGGGGCACTGAAAGAACACCTTTGAAGCCAGATCGGGGCGACGCGGCTTTTATCCAAGATGATTAAGAGGAGCTTGCCGCCCGGCTGCTGCCAGGCGGCAATCCCGGGGCTAGGCTAGAGCATGATGACTTCAGGTCGAAGTCATCATGCTCTAGGATTTCTGGTTTGAGAGCGCCATTCAGGGCTTTCCGACGATTCCGCCTCAAGCCATCCCGCTCTTCTGTAACGGGCCGTGGGGTGTCAACCCTCCTTTAGCAGTTTGCTGAAAAACCTCTTGCCCGGCGCGGATTCGGAATGATTCAAACCTGCCGCCTAAAGCGGAGTAAAGCGATGCGCGGTAGGTTCGTCGATCAGGCCAAGCTGTTTTCCTATATCTCGCCGGAAGCTCGGGT
>JAFAHH010000149.1 GCA_019237355.1 Acetobacteraceae bacterium
ATAAAGGACTGGGCGAACAGGAAACGCTGAGCCTGGCCAGGTGACTTGAAACGCTGCATCTGTCGTTCCCGGGCGCCGGGTTGGTTGATGTGAATTCTCAGCACCGGCGACCTCGGCGAAGCTCAATTGCAACGCCGCAGGTTGCCCCGGTCGACCATCGCCAGCGGGCGGTCCAGCTTGCGCCGCAGCAGAATGACCCGCCGCTGCCGGCTCCAGCCCTGCAGCCGAAGCTGCATCTCCTTGCCCTGCCAGCCCTGGCCCGCGTCGGTCCAATCGCGCTCCAGCATCGCTCGGCGCAGCGCCCGGTTCACATTCAGCGTCGCCCGCAAGCGAAACAGATACGGCAAACCCTCGCCCTCCGCCCGCGCCATCACCGGTTCGACTCCCCATTGCGAATCGCCACGCAGCAGCGTCGGCCAGCGCGGCCGGCCTATCCGGTTTAGCAACGACCACAGGCCCTCCAAGGCATGCTTCGGGGCGTGCTCATCACCTGCAACCACATCAACCCCGAGCACCAGGCGCAAATTCGACAGCATGTAGTGATAGCAATGCGACGGCCGGCCCGGCTTGCGCGGGTTGTAACTCACCACGGCGCCCTCTTGTTCGCCATACAGCGGCTTGATCGTGCAATCGGCGTCGAGAATCCATGGCTCTTGCAGCAGCGGCATGAGACAATAGTCTAGATGCGTTTGCAACCAATTTATCCCCGCTGTCTCGTCGATCTTCGCCAAAGCTCGGCGAACCGCGTCCTCGCTGATCAACTTGCGCATGCCGAGCAGCGGCGGATTGACCGGATCCGCGCGCAGCGCCGTGATGTGCGCATAGCGCCGATGCCCGGCCAAAATCGACAGCATCAGCGTGCCCAGCACGTCGCGCTTGCGCGGCGCATTCGGGCTGACGAACGCCAGCGGACAATCCGCCACCCAGCCGTCGAACAAGCCGCCTTGTTTCAGATATTCGATGAAAAGGGCATTTGTCCGAGCGGCGTGACCGGCTCCGCCGAATCCCACTCCACATGCACCCGGCCGCCGAACGTCTCGGCGACCGCGGACCATTCTTCTATCTCAGGTTGTTCACCCGAAAGGTGAGCCCGAAGCTGCGCCACATCTGTGGTCATCTCCAAGCTGTCGGCCGATTCGGCGGCAAACCGCACGGATAGCAACTGCCGGATTTAGGTTGAGTGATAAGGCCCGACAAGGAGCTGCCACAATTGGCTCCTGCCCTCAGTGCCAGTACATGCGGCGCAGTCTCGGCAGCGTGGATGGCCGACCTGCGGTTGAAGGGGGCAGCGCCTCGCCCGCGACCGGCAGGCTGCAGCCGTTCAGCCACTCGGTGGCGGTGCTATGGTATGACCGGGCCTGCTTCTGGTGGCGCGGTATCTGGCGATCATTTGCGTCAGCCGCCCAGAGCCGCGGGGGTGACGACGCACGTCCCCTGCGTGTCCCTTGGCTCACACGGGTGGTCCCACAGACTTGATAAGCTCTCGTAGACGCTCGCGGACGGATGGATCGCGGATGCGGTAGTACGCGCGCACCAGCTCCAGCGTCTCCTCCTGGCTTAGCCTATCGTCGCTGGACGACTCTTCCTGATTCTCAGCGACTATAGCTCCGCGCGAGCGGTCCTGCGTGCGAACGAACTTATCCGGCATGTCGTCAAAGAAGAAATTGATCGGCACATCGAGCACTCGAACAGGCGAGAAGCACCGCCTCGATTGGCTCCGCGCTCGTATTTCTGAATTTGCTGGAACGTGAGGCCGAAAAGTTCGGCTAAGCGCTCCTGAGAAAATCGCGCCTTATTCTGATCCACGAGCCGACATGCACATCAACAGGACTTGGCCCCCGTCCCTGCTCCTCTCCGGAGCTTCGGTCACACGTACCCATTCAGGTAGGGACGCGCGAGCCCCGCCCTATTCCTCGCTGAGCAGCTCGTCCAGCGTCACCGGGCACTGCTCGGGCACCGGCAAGGGGGGCTGGCCGTCAATGGTCGCCGGCATGGCCCGAAGCGCCCGGCGGTAGATCGCTGCTAGGTCGATCTTGGCACGCATACTCTCGGTGAAGTCGTCAGCCGCCTCGCCACGGGCGCGCACCGCCTCGGCACGCCAATGGTCGACATAAGGTGAGAGCGGCCACGCCTCGGCTTTGAGGTCGTGCAGGAGTGCCTGCAACAGAGCGGAGCGCACTGCTTTTACCTCGCTTCGCCCCACACTCTCGATCTCCTCGATGACATTCCCCCAATCCACCTGATCATTGATGCGCTCACCCGCAGCTAGGCGGCGTAGCAGCGCGGCCTGGTGTTCGGACCAAAGCACGATGTCATTGTCGTATTCGCTCATGGGTAATCGCACGCATTCTTATTTGAATGATGCTCCATTCGGGTCGACGGGTGCTGCTGGTTCCTGGCTGCGCAGCCGGTGCGGCTTCCGCCATTGTCCGAATAGCTGATGAGAACCCGGCGCAACGGGATGGTAATTCGGTGTCTGCAGTTCCTGCGTGGTCGGAAGCTGCTCCGAAGGATATGGACTAAAGCCTCCGGCCGCGTGTGCGAGCGGTGCCAACGGGAGACCCAAAGCCAGGACTAGCGGCGACGCGATTAGAATGCCTGACGTTCGCATCTTTCCCTCCCGGTGGTCACCATCAATATGATGAGGCCCACGCGGGCCGCTATCTACGCCTGGCGCATCTCAGCCAGCACGGCTAGCATTTCTAGGGCCTTGCCATAGTCTGCAGGCTCGCCAGCGCGGGCGTAGAAGCCGAGCGCGTTCCGGACGAGATCGAGTTGGCAGCGGGTCAGGAACAGCGGGGTGATTTCGCAATCACCGCTGCAGGCTAGGCGGAGATCGACAGCCTGCTGATGGCGGGAACGGCGGGCGCTCATGGCACATCACCTGCTGATT
>JAFAHH010000343.1 GCA_019237355.1 Acetobacteraceae bacterium
GAAACTGGGAGCTTCTGGCGCCCTTCGCGGGCCTTCAGGTGAAAGTGCCTGCGCTGTTGATTGCCGGAGAGCGCGACATAACTCTGGCGTTTCCGGGCATGGATGCCTTGATTGCTAATCAAATCAGGTTCGTGCCACGGCTCTGGAAGACGTTGATCCTGCCGGGTTGCGGGCACTGGACGCAGCAGGAACGGCCCGAGGAGGTAAACGCCACCCTGCTGGACTTCTTCCGGAGCGTCTTATCCTGAGCTGAGACCTCAGCAGCGAGGCTGGCACCGGCGTTTCGAAGATCCGGCAACGCGCCTGTTCTTGAAAAGGATTGCTGTAGCGCAAGGAATGCGGCACGATCCGCTACCTTGGAGAGGCGAAGCCTCGGCGGGCAGCACCGCAAAGACCCTATGTAAGCCCCCGCGGTGGCTAGCGGCTCGAGCCTGGATGCGTTTGGATCGCCCGTTTGCGTAATGGAGCCGGCGCATGCGCGATGACTTGCCGAAGACAGCGAAGCGTGAGGCGGGCCTTGGCGGCCTGCTCGGGGCGCTCGCCTTGCCGGCGCCCGCGCTGTTCGGCATCGCCCTGCTCACGTTACTGGTCTGGTGGTATTTCGACATCTCGGGAGGCCCTCTGAACCCCGCCGAGACGGCGGTTGTCGCCCTGGTTCTGGGCGTAGCGGCCGCCATCGGTCGTGCCGCATGGAGACGTCTTCGACCGCATCCCGCTCCTGAACGGGGCGAGGGGCGCGAATGATCGTTTTGCGACTCCCGGCAGCAGGGCTGATCTGCGCCTTGATTGCCGCCCCGTTCGCCGAAGCAGCGCCGCTCGAGGCAGTCTGCCTCGCGGACCATCCCGTGATCGCGTTCGGCGAGCGCGTAGCGGTGCGGGTGCTGACGGACACGCCGCGTGGCACACCGCTTCAGGTCGAATGGAGCACGAATGGCGGGACGTTATCGAACGGCTCTGGCTCGGCCGCCGTGACCTGGCGACCGACCGACCCGGCCACGAAAACCTATTCCGTGAGGGCACGCGTGGCGGCCTCCTCGGAGATAGCAGAGTGCTCGGCGCAAATCACAGTCACGGACAACCTGACCCGAGGCAATGAGGAGAGGATCGTTGCAACTCGCTCGTTGCTGCTCCCGGGCGGAAAGGAGTCGCCCGGTTATGGTCTTTACAGCTACTTGCTCTTCAACGGGCGCCCGCAATCGAAGGACGAGCGCGACCGCATGGAGACGCTGCTGGAGTCCTTTGTCCTGATCAGCCCAGCGGAGATTTTGGAAAAATATCACGCACGGTCGGAGCTAAATGCGACGTACGTCCCGATCGCCAGCAAGCTGCCGGATGATTTCGAGCAGCGCGAGGATAAATCCGCTTGGCTTCGGAACCATTATGATTTCGAGCGGGCGGTTGACCTTCTTCTGCGCCTCGCATCAGTGGACGGTGCGCAACTGGATTTTCCTGGCGGCGGTGTCTGGATGGTTTCCTGCTTGCACCCGCTCTCCGGTTCCGAAGATCCGCACCCAATCCTCGTTCAGAATCTGAGCGCAGTGCCGCCGCGACTGATCCCGGTATGGATGAATGCCTTCAAGGCGCTGACTACGCAGCCACGTTTTTACGATCGGCGGTCATTTAAGAAACTATCCCTCGATCTCCGCATCGCGATCGGGCAGTTGGCGGATGGGCTCGAACCCGTAGCCTCTGCTTTCAAGTTCCTTGGCGGGCACTTGTGAAATGAGGAACGGGCCCCGCTTCATCGCGCTCGCGATTATCGCCATAATTTTGGCTCCGTCCGCCGGGGCACAACAGGGCGAACCCACGGAAATCACCCGCGCACAGGCGGAACGCGAGGCGGAGGCCAGCCTGCAGGCGGCGGCGCTCGATTTTCAGAGCGGGGCTCCTGATCAAGCACTGCAAAAGGTTCTGCGGGCGCGGGTGATGTATCAGCAAGCCGGCGACAAGAAGGGCGAGGCGGTGGCTCTTATCTATGCCGGCATCGCCAGCCAGGCCTTCCGCACGCCCGAGGGATACCGGAACGCGGTCGATTACCTCAAAGCCGCAATCCCCCTATTCGCCGCTGTTCAGGACCAATTCGATCAGGGAACCGCCGCCCTGGGCCTCGGGGCCAGCCTTGAGGGCTTGGGACGCACGGCGGAGGCGCGCGATGCGTATGCGGCGGCCTTGGCCCTGCTGGATGCGCGGGAGCGTGGGCGGGAGCGGGCCCGCGCCTTAATCGGGCTCGCCACGGCGGAGCATGCCCTGCACGCGCTGCCGGACGCCCGGGCGCATGTGCAGCAGGCGCTACCGCTGCTGACTGCGCCGCAGGACCTTCAGGCACGCGCCAACGCGCTGATGCAGCTCGCCATGGTGTGCGACGACCAGAAGGACTGGGGTTGTGCCGGAGACGCGTTCCTGTCGGGAGCCGACGCGCAACGGGGTCTCTCGAACCTAGCCATGGAGAAGCTGGCGCGGGACAGGGGTGCGCAGGCTTCGATGCGCCTGGCCAAGGACTTGGAACGCAGGGGCGACACCGAGGGTGCCGACAAAGCTTACACGCGGGCCGCAAACGCCTGGCACGCAATCGGTGATGGGACGGCAGAGGCATACGCGCTGCTTTCGGCCGGGCAAATGAGGTCAGCCCTTGGTGATTGGGCCGGCGCCCAGGCTGACAACGAGGCGGCGCTCGCCGCAGCGGGCGAGGGACCCGCGCGCGCAACAGCGCTGACCGCCCTGGCGTCGCTTGCCAATCGGCGCGGGGACTATCAACGCGCGCTCGGCTTTGCCGAGCAGGCACTCCCGTTGCTCAATCAGCAAGATTTGGCGGCGGAGCGGGCGACGGTGCTGCTCATTGCTGGCAATGCCGCCGCCGGCGTGCACGACAACGCGCGCGCGCTTCGGTACCTTCACGAAGCCCAGGGCCTTCAGGGGGCCAATCCCAGCGTGCTGGCGGGCGCCTTCTCCGCCGAGGCGGAGATCGTCATTGAAGCGGGTGACGCGCGGTACGGCGCCGAGCTAGCACGGCAGGCCATGCTCCAGCATCAGCAGTTGCACAACGAGGCGGCTGCCAACAAGGATCGCAATGATCTCGGGCTGGCGCTGGCAGCCATGGGCCTGCGCTCGGAGGCACTGGCGCAATTCGAGGCTTCGCTTGCGGCTGCGCGCACGCACGGTGACCTGCAACAGCAGGCCGCATCGCTGAGCAACATGGCCAAGGTCCATCTCGATTTCGGCGACCTCCCGCAGGCCCTGGCGCTGTTCAGGCAGGCTCGGGAGGCAGCGCGGAGCTCCGGCGACCGTGACACGGAGGCCACCGCCACGGCGAGCCTGGGGATGGCCTATCACATGCAAGGTGACGAGGCCTCGGCACTCGCCGAGCTGCAGGCCGCGATCGCAATCAGGCGCGAGTCGAACGATCGCCGCGGCGAGGCGATCGAGCTCGATGATCTCGCGCTGGTGAAAAGCGGCATGGGCGATCCTCAAGCCGCGCTCGACCTTTACCAGAAGACCCGCAAGCTCTTCGCCAGCTTGTCCGATACGTACCACGAAGCTACCACCCTCAACGGGATCGGGTCGGTCTATCGCAGCCTAGGCGCACTGCAGGAGGCGCGCCGCTATTACAAGCAGGCCGCAGAGATCGACGAGCGGGCCCACGATGATGAGAGCCTGGCCGTGGTGCTCAATAACCTGGCGGTGGCCGAGCAAGCGGCGGAAGAGCCGGACGATGCCTTGGCCGACTACGAGCGCTCGCTCAGCATCGAGATGAAGCTCGGCGGGCTTCTGCCGCAGGTCTCATTGCGGTCCGGCATGGCAATGGCACACGATGCCAAAGGCGACCATGTGAAGGCGCTGGAGCTGCTGACCCAATCGCTGGAGCTCGCCCGCCAGATCGGCAGCCCCGAGGGCGAAGCCCTGGCCATGCACAATCGCGGAACGGTGCGCGAGAAAATGGGCGACCTTGGCGGCGCACTCGGGGACTTGCAGCAAGCGCTTCCGATTTGGGACCGTATCGGAGCCGTGCAGAACGAGGCGACAACGCGCTTCGTCATAGCACGGGTGAATCTAGCCCAGGGCCGGATCGAAGGCGCGCTCCCGGAAGTACAGAAGGCGATCGGGCTTTACGAATCACAGCGCGGGCGGCTCGCGAGCGAGGACTTGCGAGCATCTTGGCTTGCCGGTGCGAGCGGGGCTTACGAGCTGCGGACCGAGCTCCTGATGCGACGTGAGGAGCTCAACCCTGGCCGGGCCTACACGGAGCAGGCATTGGAAGGAGTTGAGGCGGGCCGTGCCCGCTCGCTGCTCGATCTTCTGAATGAGTCGCAGGCAAAGGTTTTCCAGCATGCAGATGCCGCGCAAGTCGCGCGGCTTGGCGCTATTCGCCGGGCATTGAGTAGGAAGGCGGCGCAGCAGGCGAAGCTCGGCCGCACCGGACCCGATGGAATTCAGCTCGCCCGCGAAATCGATGACCTGATCGCCGAACACGACAGGATCGAGGCGGCCATCCGGGCGGCGGACCCCGCTTACGCAGCGCTCACGGCGCCGGCCTCGATGACGACAGGACGAATTCAGGCCCTGCTCGATCCAGATACCGTGCTGCTGGATTTCGCGCTCGGCGAAAAGCGCAGCTTCGTATGGGTGGTCACGCCCAGTTCGGTGGCCGCCTACGTGCTCCCTGCCCGCGCCGCCCTGCTCGCCTCGGCGGACACGATTCGGGAAGCGATCGATCTTCACGCGAGCCGGAAGTCATTCGAAGAAGCGTCTTCGGTGCTCGGATCGATGCTGCTCGGACCCATTGCCGCGCAGATCAAGGGCAAGCGGCTGGCAATCGTGGCCGATGCGGAGCTTCAGTCCCGGGTTCCCTTCGCCGCTTTGACTATGCCCGGCGAAGTTGGCGAGCACGGGCTGAAACTGATTGAGGCTCACGAACTGGTCATGGAACCTTCCGTTGCGGCGCTGGAAGCGATACGGCGGGCCGCGACGGCGCGGCCGCACCCGCCGGGCCAGGTCGCCGTGCTGGCTGACCCGGTGTTCTCGCCCGACGACCCGCGCCTGAGGCGTGCTTCACCGGCCGGAGCCAGTCCGTCTGGAGCGCGAGGCCTTGACCCGGGTTCCCAATTCGCAAGCACCGGATTCCATTCTGCGCCGCAGAGCGGGGGGCCGGGATTGCGGTCCCGATCGCCCGAAAGCCTGGATCGCACACCCGACTTTAGTCTGCCGGTCATCGCATCCGGCACCAAGCTGCAGCGCTTGCCCGCGACGGAGGCTGAGGCCAAAGCAATCCTTGCGATCGCCGGGCACAGCCACTCCCTGGCGCGATTCGGCTTCGATGCCACCCGGGAGGCGGCTGAAGACCCGACCCTTGCTGGATATCGCATCGTCCACTTCGCCACACATGGCCTGACCGACACCACTACCCCTGCCCTGTCCGGTCTGGTGTTTTCACTGTTCGCACCGGATGGGACCCCGCAAGAAGGCTACCTGCGCCTAGGCGATGTGTTCGGTCTTTCGCTTCCGGTCGATCTCGTTGTGCTGAGTGCCTGCGGATCGGCTACGGGACGAGAAACTCGCGGGGAGGGCGTCGTGGGCATATCCCGCGGATTCCTCTATGCGGGTGCCGCCAGTGTTGTCGCGACGCTCTGGGAAGTGAACGACAACTCGACAGCGGAGCTGATGACGCGCTTCTACGCCGCCATGCTGGGAGCACCGCCAATGCGGCCGGCGGCTGCGCTTCGGGCCGCCCAGCGGGCGATGATCGCAGGTCCACGCTGGAATGAGCCATTCCGCTGGGCGGCATTCACCATACAGGGCGAGTGGCGCTGAAGGGGCTTTCCGAATGAGCCGTAACGGACGCGAGGTGGTACTATGAACCGCTTCCTCGCCGAACCGTGCCAGGCAACGGGGCGACGCCGCTCCGGGGACCCGCCGCAACATTGTTTCATACGTTCACAACGGCCCTGCTCAGGTTAGGGGCTTGGGCTCCGACCATCCACAGGCGCCACGATGCGGACCAAAGTGGCATTTCCCTAACGGGGCGGATATCTTGGCCAGCCGAGCTCGCGACCGCACTCTCCGAGATCGGGCTCGCATCCTCGAACAGGTCGGCAGGCCAATCGAGATCTGGAACGCGCATGGCAACCCCCCTCCGTGGTGATGCAAACCTGCACGTTTTCGACGGCCCTGCCTGTGAACCGCGTCACTACTGGGGAAGATTTCTGGAATTCCGCGCCTGCCGGCCGTCACCTGGCCAAACACTGCGACAGTGGTGATCGCGCACTCGCTGCCTACCGCGCATCAATTGACTCTGCTATAGTAGGCAGGGCTCAAGCATTCCGCGCCAGGCAACAGGTCTTTCAGCAGACCGCTAGGGTTTTGGTTTCCGAGCGCGATTCAGGCTTTGCGACGATTCCGCCTCAAGCCGTCGCGCTCTAGCCAGCGGGTCGCGGCTCGCAAGGCCTCGGTACCGTTGCCTGAAAACCACGGACCGTGCGCAAAAATCACGCGTTGCGGACGAAGCGCAATCAGCCGGCCTGCTGCTTCCGCGGCAGCGCGGCGCCGAAGGGCAATTATCGCGCGCAGGTAGACCGGCGGCTCACCTTTCCCACCGGCGAGACCGAGAGCTTTCGCGATCGGCCGAACGCTGGCAGGAACCTGATCCGGACGGATGTTTAATACGAAGTCGGTTAAAACCAGTGTGCTAGAAGGCATGTGGAACAGAGCCACCTCGCGAAAGCCCAATCCGCCTGGAACGATCACGAGCACAATCCCGTCCCAACCCGGCGGCGCGGTTTCACTCAACTCGTGATCGAGCCGCAAGCCGCTACGCTGAACTTGGCGGCGGGCCTGTAAGTTCGGGGCAGCCCAGGTCACTGCGTCGGGGTAGGCCTGCTGCCATGGTCCTAAAAACGTCCAGTGCACCACGTTCGGGGCGATGAGATGCCGAACCGGGCCGAGCTGGTCCAACGCTTTCTTAAGCACGGGAGTAAGGCGGGTCGGAGAGTGCAAAAGGAGCTCACCGCCCGGTAGCCGGATTACGGTCATACGGACCGGAATTGGCAGACCGAGCGGGCCGTGCATAACGCTGTCGACAACGAACAGGCCGGCGGCGACCGGCTTTAATGTGTCCAGTGGTGGGTCGCTGACTTGGTCTTCAGGAGTCGTGTCGAAGGCCAGCAATCGCCCGAGCAGGCCGGTTCCTGATCGGGGTCCGCTGCACGGCCTCGCGCTGCTGCGCGCAATGATCATGCATTCCAAAAGACCGGCCGTGAGCAGCAGGGAGCTCGACCTGGCGGACTGTCGCCGGATAAGCAGCCCTGCCCCGAGCAGCGCCGCGGCGCCAACCGAATCGAGCGCGAGGTGCTGGCGCATGGTCAGCGCCGGATAGACACCCGCCTCGTAGTCAGTCAGCGCCGAGTACGCAGCGTGATATGTCCCTGCGGCGCCGAGCGTCGCGCGCGCGGTCACCGGGAGTGCGGAGGAGAGGGCGAGCCGCCCAAAAACTGCCGCGACCGCGTAATCAATCATGCCGTGCAGCCGTGTCGATATCATTTTAGGTCTCGGGTGCTAGATATTGAAGTCGCCTCGGCCTCGTGTTTAGCAGTCTGCTGAATAAGCAAGGCCAGGGCTCTGCCCTGGACCCGTCATGCGTCGTGCGAAGAGCACGCTCCTCGCGTGACGAGCATGCTGTTCGCATGACGGGCCCGAAAGGCCCCAGACCCCATCCACCACAAGTGATTGGATTGCAAAGGCTCTGCCTTTGCTGGGGTCCAGGGGCAAAGCCCCTGGCCTTCTTTCGTTGCTTCACGAACGACCGACTTCAACGCTTTTCCGCAGCCTGCTAGGTTTGTTTGGCGAGCAGATTCACGCGATATGGATC
>JAFAHH010000561.1 GCA_019237355.1 Acetobacteraceae bacterium
GCCGGCGGCGGGCAAAGCCCAGAGTTCCCGCTGGGGTGCAGGGGGATTAGTTCTCAAACCGGCCCTGCTGCTGCAGCTCCCCGGCGAGCTCATCAAGGCCAGCCTCGAACCGATCGAACATCTCATCGATCTCACTTGTCGTGATGATGAGCGGTGGGCTGAAGGCAAGCGTATCATTGATGAGGTTACGAGGGATCAAGCCATGCTTCTCTGCAAGCTTGGCAAGCCGGACACCGATTTTGAGGGCAGGGTCGAAATTGGTATGGTTCTGCTTATCGGCTACAACCTCCACCGCCCCGATCAGCCCGATCCCACGAACCTCGCCCACCAACGGGTGTGACTCAAAGCGGCGGCGTAGTTCGGCCTGCATATGCGGCCCCACCTCACGGACATGGTCGAGAATGCGTTCCTCATCGTAGATCTTGAGCGTCTCAACCGCGACGGCGGCCGCAACAGGATGGCCTGAATAAGTGTAGCCATGGCCGAACGTGCCGACTTCATGGCTTCCGCGCGCAAGCCCGCGGAAGACTTCCTCATTTACGAGGACGGCGCTTATGGGCAGATACGAGGCGGATAGGGCTTTGGCGCAGGTAACAATATCCGGCTGCAAGCCGAAGGTTTGGCTACCCCAGTAATTTCCGGTGCGGCAGAAGCCGCAAATGACCTCGTCGGCGACGAGCAGAACCTCGTACTTGCGGAGCACGGGCTGGATCTTCTCAAAATACGTTTTCGGGGGAACAAGCACGCCGCCCGCGCCCATGATCGGCTCGGCCCACATCGCGGCCACCGTATCGGGCCCTTCGGCGAGGATAAGCGCCTCAAGCTCCTCCGCGCAGCGGGTCGCGTATTGCTCCTCCGACTCGCCAGGGCGTCCCCCGTGGTAATAATGCGGGGCGCTGACGTGCAGGAAGCCCGGCAGCGGCACATCGAAGTTCCGGTGATAGTAGGCTAGACCCGTCAGCGAAGCCGAGGCGAGAGTAATTCCGTGATAGCCCTTTGCCCGTCCGATCAGTTTCTTCTTGTGCGGCCGGCCGATGGCGTTATTATAATACCATACCATCTTGATCGCGGTGTCATTCGCCTCTGATCCGGAATTGGCAAAGAACACCTTGCTCATGGGCACGGGGGCGCGCTCCAGCAGCATCTCCGCCAGCTCGATCATCGGCTCGTGCGACTTGGCAGCAAATCCATGATAGAATGGGAGCTTGCGCATCTGGCGGGCGGCGGCCTGCACGAGGCGCTCGTTGTCGAAGCCGAGCGAGGCGCACCAAAGGCCGGCGAGACCCTCGATGTAATCACGGCCCGCATCATCCCACACGCGCACACCCTTGCCGTGGGTCACTACAAGCGGTCCAGCTTCGAGATGTTGCTGCAGATCGGTATAGGGATGGAGAACGCTTGCGATGTCCCGTGCTTCGGGTGAGTTTGGACGCCAATGGGTCACCAGTTTTCCTCTCACGATTTCGAGTAATGGAGCGCCCGCCTTAAAGCGACGCTGAAGTGTGTTGCCAATAGCACTCCTGCATTTTGAACCTCCCGCAATCGGCGCGGCTAACTCTCCCCAGTTTCCCCGGTCTCGCCTACGGTTTCCGCGCTGCTAATCCCGCCATGCGCGGCCGACCAGGCTACGGGATTCTCCAGAAAGCGGCGCACCTCGGCGAGTGCTCTTTCTCTAAAATAGGGTCGCTCGCGGCAGGCTTCCAGCACATCCCACCAGGTGCACAGGTGATGTAGCCCGATTCCCATGCTTGCCAGGGTCTCAACGCTGCCGGGGAAGACGCCGTAGAAAAATACGACGAACGTGTGGTTGACGATAGCGCCGGCGTCGCGGAGTGATTGCGCAAAGCGGATCTTGGACCGGCCATCGGTCGTTAGGTCTTCCACGAGCAAAGTCTGCTTGCCTTCCGGCACATCGCCTTCAATTTGCGCATTCCGCCCAAAGCCTTTGGGCTGCTTGCGGACATAGGCCATCGGCAGCAGCATCCGGTCAGCAATCCAAGCGGCGAAAGGAATGCCAGCCGTCTCGCCGCCCGCGACCACCTCGAATGTCTCAAACCCAACGTTACGCCCGATCTTTTCCACGCCGAGTTCGCAAATCTTGGCGCGGGCGCGCGGAAAATAAATAATGCGGCGGCAATCGATATAAACGGGGGATTTCCAGCCCGAGGTGAAGGTGTATGGGTCCTCGGGCCGGAAATTCACGGCCTTGATCTCCAGTAGGATGCGCGCCGTAGTTAGGGCGGCGTCCCGGTCC
>JAFAHH010000817.1 GCA_019237355.1 Acetobacteraceae bacterium
AAGGGCGATGCGTGCGCTCCCTATCGTCCATGGTGGAGAGCCATATGCACGGCGGGATATCGTTCTCCGGCCGCCGCACCCTGGGCACTGCACGCTCGATTTGCGCCAAGTCTTCTCGCTGGACATGCCCAGCACGCAGTCAGCGCCTCCGGGCGGCCCGCTGCGGGGCTGCGGACTTGACCGCGCCGACCAGGCGCCTGGTCCACTTCCCGAACCAGGCGGAAGGTCACGCCATGGGCTGCCGGTACGCACAATCCAAAGCACGGCTTCCACAAACAGCCGGTTGTCCCCGCCGCCCGGGATCGCCCGGCTTGCCCAGGCAGAAAGGCTCCATCTTGCTCCATTGCTCATCCGTCAGGAAAAACCGATCCACGGCCAAACTCCTTTTGGGAGTTTGGTTACACGCGCCGTGACCGAGGGAATCCCCATCTCAACAGGCCCTAGTCCCGGCATCCTTCCGCGCATAGCAAGTGCCGAACAGCTTCGGTCGGAACATCATGGGCTGTGAACGCCTCGCCAATCCCCCGCGCGAGCACAAACCCGATTTTCCCGTCCCGCACCTTTTTATCTCGCCCCATATGCGCTATCAGCCGCTCAGCCGAGAACCGCCGATCCAAATCGCGCAGTTCGGCCGGCAGCCCAACCGATCTTACATGGCCCACTACCCGGTCGGCGGCGTCAGGCGTACACGCCCCGAGCCGGGCGGAGAGGCGGAAGGCCAGGCCAAGCCCTACCGCAACGGCCTCCCCGTGCAGCAATTCGCCAGTGTACCCGTACTCGGCTTCCAACGCATGGCCATAGGTGTGGCCGAGATTGAGCAGCGCCCGGCCATCCTGTGGCTTTTCCTCCCGCTCATCATCCCCAACCACTCGGGCTTTGAAGGCGCAGGCCCGCAAGATCGCTTCCGCCTGAGCGTCGCGATCACCCCCGACGACCGCCTGTCCATGCTCCTCGCACCAGGCGAAAAACTCACGATCCCCGATCAACCCGGCCTTGACCACCTCGGCATAACCCGCGCGCAGCTCGCGGATAGGAAGCGTGGCAAGCGTAGTGGTATCGGCAATAACCATACGCGGCTGATGAAACGCCCCAATCAGATTCTTGCCCCACGGCGTGTTGATGCCCGTCTTGCCGCCCACGCTCGAATCAACCTGAGCAAGCAATGTAGTGGGAACCTGCACGAAAGGTAGGCCCCGCAGAGTAGTCGCCGCCGCGAACCCGGCTAGGTCACCCATAACGCCGCCACCGAGGGCGATTACGGCCGTCCGCCGCTCTACCCCAGCCGCGAGCAAGCGATCCACTACCCGGCCAAACACCTCGAGGCTCTTGGAGCCCTCGCCGGGCGGAACCACGATTTCATGCGCGTCCACGCCAGTCTCCGCGAGACCGCGAAGCAGAGCAGGCATATGCAGGTGGCGAACGGTTTCGTCCGTGATCACCATCACACGTTTCTGAGCAAGAATGGGCGCTAGTAGCGCCCCCGCCCGGGCCAACAGGCCTTCGCCTACAACGATGTCGTATTGCGAGCTGGCCAGCCTTACTCGGAGCCGCGACGGAGGCCGCCAGGCAAACAGGGCCTCTTGCACCTCGTTCGTCGTCTCCTCAATGGGGTCATCCCCACAATCCACGATCACGTCTCCCTCTGCGTAAACAGGATGCCGCTGTTCCATCAGCCGGGCCAGGATTTCCCCTGGATCACCCTGGGCCAGGAGAGGGCGATGCATCCGCCCCGCTACCCGGCGGACCAGTGTTGGGATCGTGCAGCGCAGCCAGACCGAGACCGCCTTCTCCCGAACTGTCGCCCGGGTTTCCGGGTCCATAAACGCCCCGCCTCCCGTCGCCAGTACGATCGGCGGGCCCGAAAGCAGCCGCTTGATGACCCGGCGCTCGCCATTGCGGAACGCTGGCTCGCCATAGCGCGCGAACAGTTCGGTAATACTGCACCCAGCAGCCTGTTCGATCTCCTGATCGGCATCCCGAAAGGGCAAGCCCAGCCGTGCCGCGAGCCGCCGGCCGATTGAGGTCTTCCCGGCCCCCATCAGCCCAATCAGAACAATGCTCCGGCCCTGGATCGCGTCTGGTATGCGAGCGGGCGCTTTGAGGGCGCTGTTGCGACTCATAATGAGGGACGCTAGCACAGCGGCTTGGGCGGCGGCAGCCGCGCACAGGGGACGAGCGGCATGAATCGGGCTCTGGTGATGTTACTCGCCGCATGCGCTTTGATCATCATCGTCGCTCTCGTCGTTTTGGGTGTGTTCGCTCCCGGTCCGGTTCCGCATCCGGTCGAGAAAGTGCTGCCGAACGAGCGGTTCCAGTCCCGATAGGCCGGAACTGTGGATCGCCACGCCGAGGCCTTCCTGGAGATGATCGCGGCTGAGCGCGGCGCGGCCCGGAATACTCTATCCGCTTACGCCGCGGACTTGGCCGATTTCGCCCGGTTCGCCGTAACGCGGGGCCAGGGCCTTGCCACCGCCGATGCAAGCTTGCTGCAGATTTATATTGCCGCACTTGATTCGGCTGGACTGACCGCCCGCACAGCAGCCCGCCGGGTCTCGGTGCTGCGCCAATTTTATCGGTTTCTGCTGCGAGAGGGCTTCCGCGCCGACAATCCCACGTCTCTGCTTGATGCTCCGCGCCTCGGCAAGCCTATTCCAAAATATTTGACAGAGCAGGAGGTGGATTCGTTGCTGGAAAGCGCCGCGCAGCGTGGCGCGCTTGCCCATGCCGCCGTTGAAATCCTTTATGCGACCGGCTTGCGCGTATCGGAGCTGCTCGCGCTGCCACGCTCCGCGCTGGCGCCTAACGCCAGTGTGTTGCTCGTGCGCGGCAAAGGGGGACGCGAACGCATGGTCCCGCTCTCCGAACCCGCCAAGGATGCCGCTGCGGCCCTGCCGGCGAGGGCACGCTGGCTGTTTCCCGGGCGCGATCCCCGCCGCCCCATGACACGCCAGGGCTTCGCGCT
>JAFAHH010001012.1 GCA_019237355.1 Acetobacteraceae bacterium
TCGGACGGTTCGGAGGATTCAGGGGCGTCGGGTGGACCGTGCATGCTATGCAGGGGCTCGGGTGGATCATGACTTTCATTTTCCTAGCCGTCGTGTTTGGCCCCTATCCAAAGTTCCGGGCCGCCATTCAGCCCGCCAAAGCTGGGCAACATGTCGAGGCCATGCGGCGGCTGATCGCCGCCAACCTCGTTCTGGGTCTGGTCACGATTGTTGTTGCCGCGCTGGGAAGCATCTAACCGGTTTCTCATCCGTCGAGGTTCAAGGATACAGTGAGCTCGGCTGCGAGCCATTCGGCGAAGCCGGATCCCGCGTGAGCTGCGCTTCGCGCGGGGGAACACGAGCCAATGGCCAGTGTAGACCATGTCCTCGCACGAAACACTCCCGATGCCAAGCTGCAGTTCGCCAAAGCCACGCTCGACATGGCGCATGAGCGCCTCGCCCTCGGCGGTGAGGCGAACCGAACGTCCCTCTCGCGCGAACAGCGCTACCCCAAGCGATTCCTCCAGCCCACGCACGGCGTGGCTGACGGCGCTCGGGGTAAGGTTCAAGTCAGCCGCGGCCTCACGGAAGGAGCCGCTGCGGGCGGCAGCCTCGAAGGCGCGCAGGGACGATAAGGGCAGCGGACGCGGCACCGGCGAATAGTGAATCAGATTCACCTTCAGATGCAAATTTCGCGTTTGTCTCCACGCTCATTGGGCGGCACAGTGGCCGCAAGCAATGGGAGGAACGGATGCTGCTTGCGGATAAGGTCGCTGCCATTTCGGGCGCTGCCAGCCCTCGCGGGATTGGGCTCGCGACGGCTAAGCTATTCGCCAAACATGGCGCCCGCATCGCCATTCTCGATGTGGACGAAGCAGGGGCGCGGCGTGCGGCAGAAGAGCTCGGCTCGGAACATCGTGGCTTCGCCTGCGACGTGACCAGCGTCGCGAGCTGCAAGCAGGCGGCCGAACAGGTGCTCGCGGCTTTTGGCAAGACCGATGTCCTGCTCGCTAATGCGGGCATCAGCCAGCCGCTGAAGTTCATGGATATTTCGCCAGAGAACTGGTATCGCGTGCTTGATGTAAACCTGACCGGGGTGTTCTATCTGAGCCAGGCATTCGTGCCGCATATGCGTGAGCGGCGCCGAGGTTCGATCGTTTGCATGTCTTCGGTTTCCGCGCAGCGCGGAGGCGGCATTTTCGGCGGCCCGCACTATTCGGCGGCGAAGGCCGGCGTACTTGGCCTGGCGAAGGCAATGGCGCGGGAATTGGGACCGGATGGCATCCGGGTCAACTGTATCACGCCAGGACTGATCCAGACCGACATCACCGGGGGTAAGCTTACGGATCAAATGCGGGCGGAGATTCGCAAATCAATCCCTCTCGACCGGCTCGGTGATGCTGAGGACGTGGCCGGCGCCTATCTATTCCTCGCTTCAGACTTATCCGCCTATATCACCGGCGCCGTTATCGACGTGAATGGCGGGATGTTGATTCACTGATCCGCAGGTGCGATCAGCGCGGGCCCACATACAATCCAAAAATGGGAGATTAGGATGGAAGCGACTAACACGGTCTCCAATGTGACTGACCTGACGGAGCGGGCCTATAATATTCGCCGCCATGCGCTGCGAATGGGCGAGGTGCAGGGCCAGGGTTATATTGCACAGGCGCTCGGCATCGCCGATGTTCTCACGGTTGCCTACTTTCATGCGCTCCGATACCGGCCAGAAGATCCGGAGTGGGAGGGGCGGGACCGGTTCTTACTCTCCATCGGCCATTACGCCATAGCGCTCTATGCGGCTTTGATCGAGGCCGGGATCATTCCGCAGGACGAACTCGACACTTACGGCTCCGACGATAGCCGCCTGCCAATGTCCGGCATGGCAAGCTACACACCGGGAATGGAGATCAGCGGCGGCTCTCTGGGCCAAGGCCTACCCATTGCGATCGGCTTTTGCCTCGGCCTGAAGCGCAAGCGATCGAGCTCCTTCGTATATTGCCTGTTCGCGGATGGTGAGCTCGGCGAGGGCTCGGTTTGGGAAGCGGCTTTATCGGCCGGTCACTGGAAGCTCGATAACCTGATCGGCATCGTCGATGTAAACAATCAGCAAGCCGACGGCCCCTCCTCTGAAATCACCGGCTTTGAGCCTTTGGCCGACAAATTCACAGCATTCGGTTGGCACGCGCAAAGGGTGAACGGCAACGACATCGACGCGCTCGTCGCAGCCTTCGACGCTGCCCGGGCGCTGCAAGAACCGAAGCCCAGGGTGATTATCTGCGATACGAAGATGGCGAAAGGCGTCGATTTCCTGGAGGCGCGAGAGAAGAGCCATTTCCTACGGGTCGAGCCGGATGAATGGCAGAAAGCCCTTGCTTTGCTCGGGCGCGGGAGGGCGGCATGATGCGCTCGAAATATAAGCGGCCAGTGCGGCTCAAGGAGCAAGGTGAGGGTGGCCAGGCCGGCGCCTCCCGCCTGACCACATCGGCCATGATCGCGTCGCTCGCGGCGCCCAGCCAGCGCACCAAGCCCGCGCCATTTGGCCGCGCCCTCGCGGAACTGGCTGAGACGAGGCCCGAGATCGTTGGGCTCTCCGCCGACCTGAGCAAATACACGGATTTGCACATTTTCGCCCAGGCTCATCCGGACCGATTCTATCAGATGGGGATGGCCGAGCAGCTTCTGATGGCGACGGCCGCGGGCATGGCGCGGGAAGGGTTCCTGCCATTCGCCACCACTTACGCTGTGTTTGCCGCCCGTCGGGCCTATGATTTCATCTGCCTCGCGATTGCGGAGGAAAACCTAAACGTGAAGGTGGTCTGCGCCCTGCCGGGTCTGACCACTGGCTACGGGCCCAGCCATCAAGCCACCGAAGATATCGCGATCTTCCGTAGCATGCCGAATATCGTGGTCATCGACCCTTGCGACGCGCACGAGATCGAGCAGGCCGTGCCGGCTATCGCGGCACACACAGGCCCCGTATATATGCGCCTGTTGCGCGGAAATGTGCCGTTGGTGCTCGATGAATATGATTACAAATTCGAGTTGGGCCGCGCCAAGCTCATCCGTGACGGCCGGGATGTACTCATCATCGCCTCTGGCTTCATGACGATGCGAGCCCTAGAGGCTGTCGAGATGTTGCAGGCCAATCGCATCGATGCCGCCGTGCTGCACGTGCCGACGATCAAGCCGCTGGATAACGCCACGATCATCAGGG
>JAFAHH010000097.1 GCA_019237355.1 Acetobacteraceae bacterium
GGTGCTGTTCCGGAACCCGAGCTTCCGGCGAGATATAGGAAAACAGCTTGGCCTGATCGACGAACCTACCGCGCATCGCTTTACTCCGCTTTAGGCGGCAGGTTTGAATCATTCCGAATCCGCGCCGGGCAAGAGGTTTTTCAGCAATCTGCTAGATTTGTTGGTCCGGGATATTATGGTCCGCCCGAGCCGCCGTGGAATGCGTCCAACAGAAGCCGGTGTTCGCTATCATCGAACAATGAGATGGCGCTTCGAAGATATAACGACGTTCCTGCACGTCGTTGAAGCGGGTGGCATCACCGCCGCCGCTCGACGCGCCGGGTGGTTACCACCCAGCAGGGCCCGGCGCTCTATGAGCGCATGCGGGAGGCGCTGCGCAATGTGGATGAGGCGGTGGAGGCGGCCGCCGATCACCAAGGGAAGCTGTGTGGGCGTTTGCGCATCACCGCGCCGATGAGCTTCGGCACCCTCTATCTCGCACGCATCCTTGCGGATTTCACACAACTTCATCCTGAACTCGAGCTTGCAATCGATCTCGATCATCGCATGCTTGATCTGATCAGCGGGGGATACGATCTCGCCATCCGCATTGGCCGGCTGGATGATTCGAGCCTGACTGCCCGCAAGCTCTGCGTCAGTCCACGAGTCGTGTGCTGCAGCCCTGCCTACGCTCAGGAGAGGGCACTACTCAAGACAATAGATGAGCTTACAACTCACCGCTGCATCGATTACGCGAACGTGCATGCAAGCCGACTCTGGCAATTTGCGCCGGCTGGCTCCAATGCCAGGCCGCGGGTCGTCGTCACGCGAAGCCGTATCGTTGTTAACAACGGAGAGGTCATGCGGGATATGGCGATCGCCGGTCTTGGCCTGGCAGTCCTGCCGTTGTTCATCGCCATAGATGCCCTCCGTACGGGGCAGCTCATCCATGTTCTGCCCCATGAGAATCCGCTGCCTGACACGATCTACGCGGTCTATCCGCCGGTCCGGCACCTGCCGCAGCGTGTGCGCGCATTCATCGATCATTTTGCCGCCGCCCTTGCTCACGGTCCGCCGTGGGAGGGCTCCTCCGGCGAGGCTCAGTCCAGAATGCGGATTGCGGCAAGCATGTAAACCCTGCTTTCCGGTATTTCAGTCATCCAACATGCTGGCATATTCCGGCTGGCGGCTCGCATAGGCTGCCATGAACGGCATCTGGCGATCACCCTGCGTCCGCTCGCACGGTCGCATCGAACATGCCGTGGGCCAGCCTGGCCCGATTCCGTACCCGGACAGATATTGCGGCCACCTCGGTGAGTGACTCAGGATGATCCGGCTCTCCTCGATGCTATAGTACGCAGCGGCGATCGAGCAAACTACTGCGAGTTCAAAGCGATTCTGGGCAGGATTACCCACAATGCCTTCACTGCTCATCCCGGGAGTTCGTTCTGGCCTGCTCGCGATTGATCTGGCAACCGGGAGATCCACTCCTGCACGATCGTAATATCGCTGGGGCCGAGTTCATGTCCGGCTTGAACCGTATGTGCGTCCACGCCCGCGCCGAGCTTGCGCAAGGTATCGTTAAGGATGGAGGCATAGCGGCCGTAAGGGTCTGAACGACCAGTGATGGTCAGCACGGCTGCGCCCGTCAAATCCGGTGCCGGCGGGGCATCAAGCACGAGCATGGCCCTAGGAGCGCCGCGCGGCGCACAAGGCGCGGGTGGAGCAGCATGACGGCAGCAATGAAGTTGGCGCCGTTCGAATAGCCGGCCAGAGTTGTGCGTGCCGGATCAAGCCGGCAGGATCCGAGCAACTCGGGCAGAAATGCTGCAAATGCATCCGCTTCCGCCCGGATATCTTTCTGATCGAACCGAATGGCAGTCAGGCGCCGGAACCAGCGCAAGACACCCTCCTCAGTACTCCGGCCGCGTACGCCGAGGAGCACGGCACGAGGTGCAATGCGCTGCCTAGCGGCAGGAGGTCAGTTTCATTGCCGCCGGTACCGTGCAGGAGCACGAGCGTGCTGCCGTCGGAATCGTCAGGGCGATAAAGACGGTAAATGAAGGGCAGGTCGGGATGCATCTCGCGCTCCTCTCCGGGCAGGGCGAGCCGGGGCAGAATGACGCGAATGTCGCCGGCCCGGTCCGTGTCGCCTGGCGGCACGAAAACCCGGGTTCCGAGGCTCTCGGGCGGCTCGTCGACCGCCATGCCTAGACCGAAGTTACCCCCCAGATCGTAGCGGAACACCGCGGATTAGCTGGGGTTTTGGCCTGACTGAGCGCTAGAATGTTGGCATGTAATCCCGGCAAAAAGGCTTGACAGGTCACGAATCGGTTTGATTCGAAGGCCGCA
>JAFAHH010000138.1 GCA_019237355.1 Acetobacteraceae bacterium
GATCGAGAACTTCTTCGGCCGTTTGAAGGAGTTCAAGCGAATCGCCATGCGGAGCGACAAGACAGACGAGAGCTTCGCGGGGATAATCCATCTTGCGGCTGCTGTGATCGGATCACGATGAATGTATCTCAACAGGCCCTAGACTAATGTAGAGCGGGATGACCTTAGGTGAGGTCACCCCGCTCTAGGAACTTTGGTTTTCAGCGCGCGATTCAGGCTTTCCGAAATGCCACTTCACGCCATCGTGCTCAGCGACGCCACCAGCCCCGCTTCTTTTCCGCGCCGGGCGTAATATCGGCCCCGATGATGATCGGTTCGATCGCGGGTCCTTGAAGGGGTTCGGGTGGCTTCTCCGGCTCAGTCGGTGGCTCCTCGGGCGCGAGCACAGCGGATTGCGGTTGGTGAGCTGGCGCCTCGGGCGCTGCGGAGGCGGGCTCCTGCCATTCGGGGGAGGCAGCAGGTTCCACGGGCTGCCCGGCTGGTTCCTGCGATGGAGCCGGACCTTGCTCGGAAGAGGCGAGCGGCTCAGCAACCGAGATTTCCGGCTCATGTTCTGGAGGAGGAGGCTCGGGCGTCCGAACCGGCTCGCGCGCCTCGCTAGTGGGGGTCGCCGGAGGTTTCGGTTCGGGTTGACTGCCGAGCTCCCTTTCCTCGATCACCTCGAAAATGTCGTAAGCATGAAAACCGAAGGGGTTGGCGGGAGTCGGACCAATATAAGCCGGCAGTTCCGGCTGCTCGGCGTCTAACGCCGCAATAGCAGGCAGGGTCTCCTCTACGTCCTCACGCCGGCGGCGACGTCCACCGCGACGCCCGCGCCGGCGGCCCCGGGCACCGTTCTCCCCCAGCCCCGACTCTTCGAGCGTGTCTTCCACCGCCCCCTCTTCGGAAGCCGCTTTCTCCGCAGACGACGCCGATCCCTCATCCTCCGCGCTCGCCAGGGCCTCCGAATGCTCAGGTACGCCCTCAATGTGCTGCCCTTCTCCGGGCGGCGGGCCGGAGCCGGGCTCAGCCGGAGCTGATGCTATAGGCCCTGGCTCCAATGCCTCGCGCCGTAAGCCGCGGCGGCGGCGCCGCCGCCGCCGGCGGGGACCCCCCTCATCACGTGCCCCGGCGCCCTCTTCACCGGCGCTCTCAGCCGGCTCCAGCTCTTCGTCTTCGGCCAGCTCCTCCTCGGCTTCCGCCTCGGCTTCCGCCTCGGGGTCGAAATCCGACTCATCTTCCGTCACAAGCGGCGCCAGCGGAGTGGCGTCAGGCGTAACCAGCGGCCGCGCTTCAATAGGCACGGCCGGCCGGAGCCGGTCGATGCGGATTTCAGGAGGTAGAAGCCGGTCGTCGGCCGAGAATGTTACGCTCAGACCGTAACGGGTCTCGATCGCGCGCAGCCGGGCCCGCTTGTGGTTTAGCAAATAGAGGGCGATGCTGGAGGCGAGGTGCACGATAATTTCCGATGCACGCCGCCGCGCGCCCTCTTCCTCGATCTCGCGCAGCACATGCACCGCCGCGCTTTCAGTGCTACGCACATGGCCCGTACCGCCACAATGCGGGCATAGGATGAAACTGGTTTCAGCCAGGCTGGGGCGCAAGCGCTGCCGGCTCATTTCCAGCAGGCCGAAATGACTGATATGCCCGACTTGAATGCGCGCCCGGTCGAGCTTGAGTGCCTCTTTCAGCCGACGCTCGACCATGCTGTTATGCTTCCTGCTCTCCATGTCGATGAAATCGATCACGATGAGCCCGGCAAGGTCGCGCAGCCGGAGCTGGCGGGCGATCTCATCAGCCGCTTCTAGGTTGGTTCGCAGCGCGGTCTCTTCGATGTTGCGCTCGCGGGTGGAGCGGCCGGAGTTCACATCGATTGCAACCAGCGCCTCGGCTTGGTTGATCACCAGATAGCCGCCCGAGCGAAGCTGAACCGTCGGGCTCATCATCGCATCGAGCTGCGCATCAATTTGGAATTTGGAAAATAGCGGCTGGTTACCATCCCGCCAGAGCTGCACCTTGCGGGCGTGGCTCGGGATCAGGATGCTCATGAAATTGCGGGCAGCGCGCCAGCCCTCCTCGCCATCGACCAAGACCTCGTCGATGTCGCGTGAGTAGACATCCCGGATCGCTCGCTTGATGAGGTTGGCTTCCTCATAGATCAGCGCCGGGGCGACCGACTGCAGCGTTCGCTCGCGAATTTCATCCCACAGCCGCATCAAATATTCGCAGTCGCGCTTGATCTCGGGTTTCGGCCGGTTGGCCCCCGCCGTGCGCACGATCAGGCCCATGCCGGCTGGCAAGTCCATCTCGGCCGTTACCTCTTTCAGCCGCTTACGGTCAGCGGGCGAGGTGATCTTACGGGAGATGCCGCCCCCTCGGGGCGAATTGGGCATCAGCACGCAGTAGCGTCCGGCAAGCGAGATGTAGGTGGTCAGAGCCGCCCCTTTGGAGCCGCGCTCCTCCTTCACCACCTGCACCAGAAGAATCTGGCGGCGCTTGATGACCTCCTGAATCTTGTAATTCCGAAGGAAGCGCGGCGGCGCACGGCGCTCGCGCGCTTCTTCGACGATGTCGCCACCGACGATCTCGGGCTGGGGCAGGTCCGGCGGGGATTCAGCGATGGAGTCGGCACCATTCTCGTCGCCCGGCTCGGCTGGGTCACGAGCGATGAAGGCCTCGCCCAGTTCCGGATTCGGCTCCGGCTCTGCTGCGATCGGTTGCGGCTCGCTGGGCCATAGCCCAGCGTTAGCCAGATCTCCGGCGGGCGCGGGGTCGAAGAAACCGGCTGCTTCGCTCAGGCCGGGCGGGTGTATGGCTAGCGGCTGGGCTGGTTCCGGATATTCAATCCCGGTGTCGTGGGACCGCGGAGCGGCCGAATCCGGTACGGGTGCGGAATCAGGCGACTCCGTCCGAACGCTTTCTGGCGTGGGCTCGGCGGGCGGTTCCGCTTCAGCGTTAGCTGGCAGAGCCGCTGGGGGTTCTACGCTTGGCGGCTCAGCGGGGGCTAGCGCCTGTTCGGTGGTGGGCAGCTCAGTTTCCGCGCGGCTGCCGGCCGGGCTTGCTGCCGCTTCGGGATAACCTCCGTTTGGCTCGGATTCGGCGGCATCCGCTAACCGGGCGGCTTCTGCCGCCAGGTCTTCTTCTTCGGCATCCCGCTCGGCTTCCTCGGCCTGCAGCTCGAGCAGGCGCTCCCGGTCGGCGACCGGGATCTGATAATAATCCGGGTGAATTTCGCTAAAGGCGAGGAAGCCGTGGCGGTTGCCGCCATATTCGACAAAGGCGGCCTGTAGGCTTGGCTCGACCCGAACGACCTTAGCGAGGTAGATATTTCCCTTCAGCTGCTTCTTGGTTGAGGTCTCGACGTCGAAATCTTCGAGCCGGTTACCATCCAGCACGACGACGCGGGTTTCCTCCGCGTGCGTGGCATCGATGAGCATGCGTTTGGTCATTTAGTTTTATGCTCCGTGCCGCCCGGCCGCGTCGTGGCGCGACAAGGCGCACAGGGAACGGGGGGCGGCAAAATGGGAGTGAAGGAAGAAAGGGCTGAGGTGACCGCGCTGGGAAGCTGTGGCTCATAGGGCCATCTTCTGGAAAAGAGTAAGGCACGGCTTCAATCATCGGTCCCTATACGCGCGGTCGCCGGCATTCCGCGGAACGCCGCCTCTGGTTCATATGCTGCCGGCCCGAAGCGCAGGCCGAACTCGGCGCGCAGCGGCACAGCACGGCCGGTGACCCATCCCGCAGCGGCCGCAGGCCAAAATGGCTACAGCCGGGTTTTCCGCGGGAGACATATGCGGCCGGGAAGGACAATGCTGCGCAAGGCCCGGCAGGGATGCCAGAAAGGCATTCCGCCGGAAATGTTTGCGCGACCATCCCGGCCGCGTCACCGGAGCATCCGCAAGATGATGCAAAGTGCAGCTTGGCGCAAGGATTCGGTTTGCTCGGTCCGCGAGATGCCCGTTCTTTCCCGCCCTACTCGTTGTACGGGGCTCGATTTTCCTGGCCAGAAAGCGCGGATACGAGCTGGCACCGCCATGGTTCAGGTGAATGCTCGCATCCACTCAAGCGGGATCAGGTCTTTCGGGTGCTGCTCGCGCCGATTCCAGCTCGGATAGCTCCTCCTCGGTGAACACCCGGCTGCGAGTGAGGAATCGGACCCCCTCAGGGGCTTCGAGCGAGAACCCGGAGCCCCGCCCGGGAACAACATCGATGATGAGCTGCGTGTGCTTCCAATATTCGAACTGGGCAGCGCCGATATAGAATGGGCAGCTGCCAATGCAGCCAAGCAGCAGGTCCTGCGAACCCACCCGAAACTCGTCGGCCGGGTAGCACATCGGCGAGCTACCGTCGCAACAGCCCCCAGATTGATGGAAGAGCAGCGGCCCGTGCCGCGCGAGCAAGCGCTCGATAATGCGCTGGGCATCTGGGGTCACGATGACTCGATCGACCATGTATCGCTCCTCCGAAACGGGCACGCGCCACAGTGGTGGCGCCATAGCGGCGCCGCACCCGGGCGGTAGAAGAGGCATTTGTGGCGAAGGTAGCCCGACTTGGGTGATCCGGTCTGCCGCTACTTTGTGCACTCTTTCAAGTCAGAATCGGAAACCTGGAACGAGTCACCGGGTTTAATCGCGACTTTGTGGATGATGCAGTTACCGCCAGTTTTCATGTGCAGTTTTACGTCATAATCACCGGCCTTAACGCCAGCCAGAACTGTTCGCCCTCCCTCAGGCACGCCCCCGCCCTCCAGGTAGTTTGGTCCCCAAATCTGGGAATTTGGTTTCGCCAGGTGCAATCCGTCAACGGCCGTGGAAGTTTTGTTGACGAACCATATCTCCTCTGCTGCCATGCCCAAGTTTCCAGCTAGCAGGAGGCAAAAGGTAGTGAACAGAAACGGCCTCCACTGCATGGCAAACCCCCTAAGCCTTATCGATTGCAATCTGCGCTGGTATAACGATAACCGGTGTGGCCGAGTATCGCGCTGATCTCGCCGAGCCTGGTGTAGCACGGTCGCAAAAGCCCCAGACTGATGGAACAGCGGCTATGGGAGCGAGCAAGCGCTCGATAACGCGCTGCGTGTCTTGGGTCACGATGACTCGATCGACCATATACCTCTCCTCCGAAGAGGAGCGCGGGCGGCGGGCTTGGGTACCGCCGCCCGCGCAGAGGTCAGAAGAACCCCATTGCCTTAGGGCTGTAGCTGACCAGCATGTTCTTGGTCTTTTGGTAGTGATCCAGCATCATTTTGTGAGTCTCGCGGCCGATACCGGATTGCTTATAGCCGCCGAACGCTGCGTGCGCCGGATAGAGGTGATAGCAGTTCGTCCAGACCCGGCCAGCCTCGATCGCCCGCCCGAAACGATACGCCCGGTTGATGTTCCGCGTCCATATGCCGGCACCGAGCCCGTATAACGTGTCATTGGCAATCGCGAGCGCCTCGTCATCATCTTTGAAGCGGGTCACGCAAAGGACCGGGCCGAAAATCTCCTCCTGGAAGACGCGCATTTTGTTATGGCCCTCCAGAATTGTGGGCTGGACGTAGAACCCCTTCTCCAGGTCGCCGCCGAGACGCGCCTGCTTGCCGCCGATCAGCACTCTCGCCCCTTCCTGCTTGCCGATATCGATATAGGAAAGGATTTTCTGTAGCTGATCGTTGGAAGCTTGCGCGCCAACCATCGTGCTGTCGTGAAGCGGATTCCCCTGCTTGATCTGGCCGACGCGGGCGACCGCCCTATCCATGAAGCGATCATAGATTCTTTCGTGAACGAGGGCGCGGCTTGGGCAAGTGCAGACCTCACCCTGATTCAGCGCGAACATAGAGAAGCCTTCGAGCGCCTTATCGAGGAAATCGTCATCGGCATCGGCCACATCGGCAAAGAAGATGTTCGGGGACTTGCCGCCGAGCTCCAGGGTGACTGGAATGATGTTCTCGGCTGCGTATTGCATGATCAGGCGGCCGGTCGTCGTCTCGCCCGTGAAGGCGATCTTGGCGATACGCTTGTTCTGCGCCAGCGGTTTGCCGGCCTCGACGCCGAACCCGTTGACCACATTCAGCACGCCCGGCGGCAGCAGATCGCCAATGACATCCATTAACACCATGATGCCCATCGGCGTTTGTTCGGCCGGCTTCAGCACGACGCAATTCCCGGCGGCTATCGCCGGCGCCATCTTCCATGCCGCCATCAACAGCGGGAAATTCCAAGGGATGATCTGCCCAACCACGCCCAGAGGTTCATGAAAATGGTAGGCGACCGTATCGTGGTCGATCTCGCTAAGACTGCCCTCCTGGGCGCGGATGCACCCGGCGAAGTAGCGGAAATGATCGACCGCGAGCGGTAGGTCTGCCGCTTTTGTCTCACGAATCGGCTTGCCGTTATCGATTGCCTCGACCGGAGCAAGCGCTTCGAGC
>JAFAHH010000191.1 GCA_019237355.1 Acetobacteraceae bacterium
AAACATCGGGCCCCGGCGGCAGCGCTTGCAGGCGCGGCCGCCAGTGGGCCGCCATTTCCTCGGTGACGACCGCACTGACGCCGGGGCGGACCGGCCGGCCGAGTAAGAGGCCGGCGGTGTACCGGCGGTGCAGGAGATGGGCCAGCAGGGCGGTCTTGCCGGCCTTCCACGCGCCGGTCAGCAGGGTGATTTGCCGCGGTGCAATCAGGCCGCGCCAGACCCAATCCGGCTCGGTGCTCGCGGTGGCCAGGTGGTCGCTCCAGTCTTCGGCAAACATGGCAGACTCCGGCGCAAGCGTACGTTTTCTACGCTCACCACTTTACCGAAGGGTTGCGGCAACTGGGGAGGCCAGTTGCGCCCGGCGGGACGGGCGGACGGCGAAGGATGAAATGCGGCCGCAAGGACCGCGTGCGGGAGCGATTGGGATTCCCGGCGCACGGGTCGTTTCGGCACTATCTCAAAATGCCCCAGTGTTGAGGGGCATCTGGTGGACAATGAAGGGGTGAACAGCTGCAATAGCGCGTGTCTGTCTGAAGGACCGCGTGAGCAGGAGTTCACCCATGGGCATGGTAGCGACCCGCCGAAGGATTGGCAGCGCGTATGTCGTCGGCTGCGGGCGGTACGGTGAAGTCAGCCGCTTCGCCCGCGAGCAGGGGGTCAGCCGGCAATGGGTGTACCGCGAAGCCGAGCAAGTGTCGGCCACCCTTGCAGGCACGCGAACACGGCAACACATCGAACGCTTGCAAGCGGAGGTCGCCGATTTACGGGGGCAGGTGGCGCACCTCGAACAGCGCCTGTCCAGCGCGGTGGTGGTCGATGACGAGAAGCAAACCGAGTGTGCCTGTGTCGCTCAGGCATGCGGTGTCACGTTGGCGCAGTGCCGTACGCTGTTGCAGGTGCTGATTCCAGGCAAGACGTTGAGCGTGCCGAGCCTGGGGCGACGCACGCAGGCCGTCGCCAAGCAGGCGGGGGCGTTGCTGGAAGTTTTCGATGCGTACGCGCGGCCGTTGGTGCGTGAAGGAGCGGGCGACGAGATTTACGTCAGCGATCCGGTCTTGATGGTGGTCGAGCAAGAAAGCCTGTGCTGGGTCTGTGGCCAACTCAGCCCGGACGTGAGCGGCGCTGCTTGGGCGCAGGAGTTTGCACGGCTGCCGAACTTGGAGCAAATGGCACGCGATGGTGGCACGGCTCTGGCGAAGGGGGTCGCCGTGGTGAACGCGCAGCGGCAGGAGCAAGGCCAAGAACCGGTGGTGGATCAAGGGGATCATTTCCACGCGTTATGGAAGGGGGGCATGGGCTTGCCGAGGGCGGAAAAGCGGGCCAGCCAGGCGCTGGCCGAGGCGGAGGCGGCGCAAAAGATTTTGGAAGAATGTGCCCGGCAAGGCCAATCGCAGAAGGCGCCGGGGATCCGTGCCGGTCACGCTTGGAGGAAGGCAGAAAAAGCCATGGATACGTGGCAAGAAACCGAGCGCCTCTGGCAACAAATCAAGGACGCCTTGCCGCTGATCACGCCGGACGGCGCGTTGAACACGCGGGCCAAGGCCGAAGCGGTTCTGGCACAGACCTTGCCACAGTTGCCGGACAGCGATTTCGCCAAACCCAAACGGCAATTGCAGCGCCCGGAGATGCTGAATTACCTGGACCGCGTGCAGGACCGACTGGCAAAGTTGCCGTTCCCCGCGGAGGTGACCCAAGCGGCAGTGCAGCAGGAGGCGTTGCGTCGCCGGCCGGAACTGCTGAAGGGCGAAAGCACGCAGGGAGCCGCTTGGCGTGGCGTCATGCTGTTGTGCGCGGCCGTGCTGGGCCAAGCCGAGCAAGGTCAGCAGGCGCTGGCGGCGGTCCGTGACATCTTTCGCCGAGCGTACCGAGCGAGCAGCTTGGTGGAGTGCATCAACAGCGTGCTGCGCATGCAGCAGGCGCAGCACCGCAAGCTGACCCAAGGCCTACTGGACCTAAAACGGCTGTACTGGAACTGCCGCACGTTCCGCACCGGCCACCGCCGCGGCAGCACGCCGTACCAGCGGCTGGGCGTACCGTGGCCCGAGGGCCTCCGCTGGTGGGATGTGCTCAAATTAACACCTGAACAACTAGGGAACAAACTGTCAACCGCGAAAACGGCCGCGTGAGATAGTGCCCGCGTTTCACTCATTTCAGTTCCGGGGGTGTGGCGCAAAACGGTGAAGACGTGAGACGAGCGGGGCGGCAGGAGGGCGCTCCGCGCGCCGGGTCCTGCGGTTGCCACGGGTGGCCTGCTTGGCTGCTGCGGTGCGACCAAAAAAAGCGTTACCCGGCTTTGACCCATGC
>JAFAHH010000267.1 GCA_019237355.1 Acetobacteraceae bacterium
CGAGCGATAAATTCCCCGCTGCAGCGGAATTTTTTTATCCTTCGCCTCCGAGCACTGCCGCGGCACCAGCGTAAAATCCTGCGTAATCAATACCTTAGTTGGTCTCGCGTGCGGGCGGATGCAGGGGAGTGGCAGCGGAATTTGCAGGGGAAGTTGCAGCGGAATTGCAGCGGAAAAGCAGGGGAACGTGCAGAGGAAATTCCGGACCATCAAATCACGGAACAGAACTCGCACTTCAGTGACATTAACCTGATTGAATGAGGCATTCATCTCTGGGCCAATCGCGGCGAAACCACCCTTTCGGCCGGGCGGTCCGCGAAGCTCGCGTGAGACATCCTTCCGCTCCGAAGCTGCAGGATGCCAAGGCCCGTTTCACCCAGGTCCTTGGCCTGGCATCGCCCGACCTTAGTTTAGCGAGCGGATCCACAACACTGGGTCCCGCCTCCCGGAAGGACCCAGCCGTCGCACCAAAGAAGGATCGTGGGGATTCAGTTCAGATGGTAAATCCTGGCAGCATTGCCGCCGGCGATCTTGGCCTTCTCCGCTTCAGTACAGTCCTTCAGAATCTCGTCAATGATCTGCCGGGTCCGCGGGAAAGTGGATTCGACATGGGGATAATCCGAGCCCCAAAGCAGATTGTCCACACCGATAATGTGGCGGTCGCGTATGCCCATGGCATCTTCCTGGAAGCCCGCAAACACGTTGCGGTGGAAATAGTCGCTGGGCAGCATGGCTTCCTTGAACCGATAGCGCTCCTCCTGGACTCGCTGCGTATAGGTGTAGTCGATGCGATCCAGGAAGTGGGGAATCCACGACAGTTCGTGCTCCACGGTGCCGATCTGGAGTTTTGGATAACGCTCAAAGACGCCGCTGAAGATCATGTCGGCAAGCGACATCCGCACCCAGTGATCGGCGTTGGCCAGGAAGGAATTGCGGACGCGGTTGCGGTCCTCGAGTGAGAAATCCTGCCCGGCGCCCGGCCGGTTGGTCGCGATGTGCATGCCAAGGGGAACGTCCAGATCCTGGGCCGCCGCCCATAGCGGCTCATAAATCGGATTGTCGTACCCCTTCCCCTCCTGTGGATACACGGTGATCATACCGCCCGCCAGTCCCATCCTGACGCAGCGCTCCAGTTCCTTGACGCCCTCGTGTACATCGTCCACGTTGATCATGGCGATGCCTTTGAGGCGATTAGGCCCCCCGGAACAGAACTCGGCGAGCCAGTCATTGTATGCCCTGAAAATCTCTGACAGCAGCGCGCTGTCTGGCACGCTGTACAGCAGGAGACCAACGGTGGGATAGACAATACTGACATCCACCCCATCGGCATCCATATCCTTAACGTGCTCCTCAGGGATGTAGCCGCCGAGCCGAATATTATCAAAGGTCGTGGTGCGGACCAGCTTTTCCGGCGCCTCGAACCGCAGACCGGTCTGTGCCCCGCCGGCCATCCCTACGCACCGGTGACCGTCGCAGAACCACCAATCGCCATCATTTTCACGGACTAGCCGTGGGACCCGGTCCTTGAATGCGGGCTTGGCCCTGCTCGACCACAGATCCGGGGGCTCAAACACGTGATTGTCCGACGATATTACCCTGTAATTCGCCATGGTTTAACCCCTCGTACTTGTTAGTGGAGCGCCGTCGCGGTGCCGCCATCTAAACGACCTCACCAGCGCCAATCATAGTCTGCAAGACTCATGCCCCTCTTGTCGAGGTGTGCTCCGAGGCCACGAGAGTTCCAGAGCTAAATGGTCCGGGCTTAAGGCATCGTCCGCAAGCCCCCTTATGACAAGAAGGCTAGCGGCGTCAGTCCGGGACGAAATTCATCGCGATCCCATTCATGCAGTAGCGCAGATGGGTCGGCGGCGGCCCATCGTCAAAAACGTGCCCAAGATGGCTGCCGCAGCTCGCGCAGTGAACCTCGGTTCGAACCATGCCGAGGGTTCGATCAGTGGAGGTCTCGACAGCCCCCTCGATCGGGTCGTTGAAGCTCGGCCAGCCGGTTCCGCTTTCGAACTTCGTTTTTGATTCGAATAACGGCTGACCACAGCCGGCGCACGAAAACCTGCCGGGTCTCTTTTCCAGGAGCAAGGCGCAGCTTCCCGGCGCCTCGGTCCCGTGTCCACGCATGACATCATATTGGTCGGGCGTCAGAATTCGGCGCCATTCGGCATCGCTGCGTATGACTGCGTAGGCCTTCCCCGCCATTATCGGTTTCCTCTCGCGGCGCTATCCAGTGCTCACCATGATAGCATCAGAATCGTGGTTATTCCGGCTCTCACGCTTGGATCGGCCGACATGGGTTGAAGTTGTTGGGATGATCGGCCGCCACTCGCGCAACTCCGGAACTCGGCCGACGTTGAACCTGGAGCATTCTAAAAACGAGGCGCGGATGACCGAGCGTCTTTCTCCGGCCGAGCGTGCGCTGCTGGCGCTTGCGCGTGACGCCGAGCCGTCACCGATCCCTACCCAAGTCATCTCCAACGGCGAATTTCTGCCGGCGCCGCAAGGCGAATTGCAGAAGAGGTTCGCCGCCCGGCTCCGCAAGCGCGCCGACATTCAAGCAAAGCGCCACGGGATGGCCCGGCGCTCATTCCTGCGTACGGCAATCCGGGATGGCCGGGGCGTTCCTGGCGATGAACGACGTCTACGGCTCGATATTAAGGTAAGCGAGGCGAGGCTGCCGATACCGAGTTTGGCGACGAGCATGCGGGCAAGCTCTCCGACCAGTTCGTCTTCGACTGCCACACGCATTTTCTGAAGGACGCCACGCGCCTGCAGTATTTTGTTGATCTGCGCACCGATACAGGCAAGCGCGGCTACAACCCAGCGCTCGAAGCTCACAAGCAGACATTCAAGGACGTCCGATTCCCGACTTACGTCAAGGAGATGTTCCTCGACAGCGACACCAAGGTCGCGGTGCTGTCGGGCGCCCCCTCCGACCTGCCGCAGGATTGGATGCTGTCCAACGACGCCATCCGAGAGGCGTGCGACCGCGTCAACAGCTTCGCCGGGTCGCGGCGCATGCTCGGTCATTTCATCTTCACGCCAGGACAGGGCGGGTGGCTTGACGCGATCGATCGCGGGATCGAGCTACTGAAGCCAGCCGGCTGGAAGGGGTACACGATCGGCGACAACACCCACAAGGAGATCAGCCGCTATCCCTGGCTAATGGATGACGAACAGGTCACCTACAAGGGCTACGAGAAGTTCGACAAGGCCGGGATCCGCATCGTCGCAGTGCATAAGGGGCTGTTCCCACCGAGCGACGAGGCAGCGTTCCCGAGGCTTACCCGCTACGCCAAAGTCGACGATGCCGGCAAGGCAGCGACGGACTGGCCGCAGCTCAATTTCATCATCTACCACTCCGGCTATCGCTATACCGGCGACAACAACCCCGCGCTCGCGGCCAAGCAGTTCGAGGAGACCGGCCGGATGGATTGGGTCAGTGACCTCGCCGAGGTGCCGGCGAAATACGGGGTGAGCAATGTCTACGCCGATGTCGGTGCGAGTTTCGCGGCGATCTGCCTCAGCCACTCACGTGGCGCGGCGGCAATGATGGGAATTCTGATGAAAGGGCTCGGCGCCGATCACGTATTATGGGGTACGGATTCGCTGTGGTTTGGCTCTCCGCAGTGGCAGATCGAAGCGCTGCGCCGCATGGAAATTCTAGAGGACATGCAGCAAACCGCCGGCTTTGCCCCGCTTGGGGCGCTGACGAACCAGTAAAATCGGCAATCCTTGGCAAAAATGGCGCGAAGCTTTAGGTCCATCGGTACGCCGTCGGCGATCAGCGCGAACTCCAGGTTCGGCGTGCCGGAGGCCAGGTCCTGCAGCATGCGGGCGCCGGGGAACTTCGCGGCATCCCAGAACTCCACCCAGCTTTTCGGTTGCTTGCCGTCCGGGAAGAGCTCCTTGTTGTAGCCCAACACGGTCGCGTAAAGGCAGACGCCGACCGTGGTCGGGGTCATGTACTCTTCCGGGACGTCCTTGACATCGGCGAACTTCCATCCGGCGTAGTCGATCGGAGCCAATGCCGCTGCGTGGTTGAGGGTAACGAGACCGTCAAGCCCGGCATCGGCGATATCGAGCTCGGCATTGCCCGATTTGACCATCGCAAGCATCTTGGTCAGCGTGCTGGCGACGATGACGACCTCGATGCCGGTCTCTTTGGTGAACGGGTCATAGACGTACTGCTTTTGCGTGTCGCTGTAGGCGCCGCCCGGGTTGCGCACAACGACCTGTCCGGCGGCGCGCGCCGGTCGCGACCACACATAGGGTGTGGCGAGCGCCGCGCCGCCGCCCACCACCAGTTGACGTCTCGACAAAGTGAGCCGGGTCATCACGATACTCCTCCCCTCTCCACCGCTCGACCGGCAGAATATGCCCGGGGAGCCAGGCAAGAAACAGACCGTTACACCTGGGCACCTCGCTCGACTTCTGTTTGCTCAGCAGAAATACTGCGGTCAGCTAGGAACATTGGTTCGGGCGTTTACAATATGAGCTGGGTCGGGCGGCCGCTGCCGCGCTACGAAGACGCCGTTTTGTTGCGAGGCCGGGGCCGCTACACGGCCGATTTCGCGCAGCGGGCTCGCAGATTGCGTTTTGTGCGCAGCCCGCTCGCGCGGGGACGCCTCCTCGCCGTTGACGCGCTGCCGGAAGTACCTGTCATCAGCGCGGCCGACCTCGGTGACGTCAAACCGATCTGTCCGCGCCTTGATCGCCCGGATTATGTCGCGGTCGCGCAGCCGATCCTCGCTTGTGAGCGGGTTAATTATGTGGGCGAGCCGATCGCCGCGGTGATTGCCGACACCGCCGCCGAGGCCGAGGATCTCGCCGAGCAGATCACGGTCGAGATCGCCGCCGAAACCCCGGTCGTCACACTCGACGAGGCGCTGGCGCCGGACGCACCGCTGGTGCACCGCGCGGCCCTGCGCAATACCTTGATCGATGCGCGGTTCGAAAGCGCCGGCGTCACTGCCGCCTTCGCGGCTGCGCACCAGGTGGTCGAATTCACGTTTACCTCTGGTCGGCAGGCGGCGGCGCCGCTGGAACCGCGCGGTGCGGTCGCCGCTTTCGATGCGGCAAACGCCCGCGTCACCCTGTGGGCCTCGACGCAAATGCCGCACCTGTTGCGCACCGGCATTGCCGACGTATTGGGGATCGCGGAGTCCGAGCTGCGCGTCATCGCGCCGGAGGTCGGCGGCGGCTTTGGCCAGAAGATGCCGCTGATCCCGGAATATGTCGTCGCGGTCTGGGCGGCGCGGCATTTCGGATGTACCGTCGCCTGGATCGAGGACCGGCTTGAAAACCTGGCGGCTTCGTTTCACGCGCGCGACCAGCGTTTGCATTTGCGTGGCGCATTCAATACTGACGGCAGATTGCTGGCGATCGAAGCCGATGTTC
>JAFAHH010000348.1 GCA_019237355.1 Acetobacteraceae bacterium
GATCTATTCGGCCGTTCCGGGCGAGCCGCCCGGCTATTCGCTGCGCGTCGGCACCCTCGATCGCCGCGCCGAACTTGTTCCCTCGCGGCAGATCTGGTGGCGCTCGGCGTTGCCCTGGACTAACGATCTGAATCTGCCAGGGGCGGAGCGGCTGGGCCGGCAATAGGCGGTCTGCTCTGACTCGCAATAAGATCAGGCCGTGGTCATTGGGATTGGCCGGCGCGGGCGACCACGCGTTGCAACCCGGCCTCGAGCAACACTGGCTATCAAACGGCATCGAAGGAGCCGATCGTGGCGTCACTACGTGGTAGAATTATCGACGCCTGGATGCAACACCCCACGGATCGGTTCCGGGCTCAGCCGATGCTCGATACGCTCAGACGTTGGTTACCAACTGCGAACCTGACCGCAGTAGCGGGACACATTAGATTCTCCTGGACTTTAGAAATGATCTCATTGGCTATGCAAGACCCTAACGTATATATCGACACCTCAGCATATTAGGCGCGCCGATACCTGAAGGAACTGTTCGCATATTTACGGGGTCATGGCTGGCGAAAAGTACTCTTTGGCTGCAATTATCTGGCATCGCCACCCAAAGACTGTCTCGATGTTTTTAGGTCCTGAATCTTGACGAAAACACGACCCGGCTATTCCTTTATGGAAACGCCGCAGGGGCCTTGCAACTCGAAGACGTGTGGAACAAGAGAGGCAAGTGGCAATGAGAGAAAGTGAGGCAATGCAAATCAGGGAGGGCGTCGCGCAGCGCGTCGGCCAATGCCATTGCGGCGCGCTGAAGGTCGTCGCCGCGGGGGAACCCGAGCGGGTCTATTTATGCCACTGCAGGGCCTGCCAGCGTCCCACCGGCACCGCCTTTCATTTCGGTATCACCTATCAACGCACGCAGGTGCGGCTTGAGGGCGAATACAAGATCTACGAGCGCGGCGCCGACAGCGGATTACGGGGATGCGGTTCTATTTCTGCCCGACCTGCGGCAGCAATTTGCGCTGGGAGAGCGAGCGCAACCCGACACCGTGCGGGGTGGCCGGCGGGGCCCTCGACAACTTTGATCTCTCGCCGACCTCGGCAGTTTTCGAGGAGTCAATGCATCGCTGGCTCGAACTGCCGACCGTGACCGAATATCACCGAGGGGGCCGGTCGTCTGCCACGAACTGGGGCCGGTGCGACTAGCACGGACCGGAACCATCCCTATTGGAGGTTGACCAGCTGTGCCGCGCCGGTGCCGGTCTTTCTTAGGCTGACCCAAAGCCGACTTCCAAGCCTCCGGCCTCTAGTCTGGATGATCCCTTCAGCCGATTGATCGGTTGCCGGGTGCGACGTGACCCGCAAACACTTACCGGAGAACGGATCCTGCCCAGCACTGCCTGCGCCCGCGCGACCGGACTGTCCGAAGCCCCTCGCGCCTATCGGTAGCCCACAAGCCACACCGGGTGCCCCGTCGGCAAGCCGCTGATCGCAGCAGTTCGTTCACCTGTCGCAGCGTCTACCAGCTGACCTCGTCCCGGAGGCGCCCCATGCCTCACAGCCTAGCGCGATCTCGATGACGTCCTCGCGATCCGTCTGCCGCGACCGACGGCAACCGCCGCGACCGACCCGCACCATTGCTCCGCTTTCAACAACTGCCTTCGGCAACAGCTGCCGTCGCCATCTGAACGGTTGGTTGCTGTTTACATCGGCAGACGTGCAAAATCGACACCGACGCCCGGTGTGCCAATGTTCCGGCCAACATCCGCTTCTACGCTTAAGAATGCTGTCGCTGCTTCGTCGCGTACGGCCGCTGCTTAGTGTCCACTACGCCAGTAGTGGGCACTTGTTCCGCCTGATCCGCGATCGGCTCTCATTCCGCTAATTGGCGTTTAGCGGCAGGGAGCTTCTCACGGAGCGCTTACCATGGTCTTCCGCACTCGGAACGAAGAGCCGTGTACGCCTGCCAGTGCACCGGAGTCGATCTGACGTCGTAAGCATTTGCTAAGCATTTTATTCGATTTTGCTGCCGCTAATTCCACGTGAGTGCCAGATGAAACTAGATCCGGAACACCAGGTTATCGCGGCCACCCTCCACGACGCCGCGTTTGAGCAAGCCAACGAGCGGGTGGTTGCGGCCCAGATAGAGTTCCCGCACGAAGGCTACGCCAAGGTGACCATGACCATTTCGCGCGAGCTGGTAGATAGAGCCAGGGCGCTCAATTGGTCGACTGGCGAACTCTTCGCCGAGGCAATCCGGGTAGCGCTCCCCGGCGCTTTCAATATCGAGGCAGCAACACCCCGAGCAGTTCAGCCAGCCGACCCCGACCGGTACAATCGCTGTCGCGACTGTTCAGTCTAGCGGTTGGCGCATTTGGAGTAGACCAGCCAAGCACTCTAATCAAGCACCGGCGTTTCGGTCCGATTGCGAGTAGCGATCTCGGCGGGACATCCAACCTGACGTCGACAATTCCGACACCAACCATCGATCGAAGAAGAGCCCTTAGCAGCGCTGCCGAATGTAGCTGCGGTCCGGTAGGTCATCGCCCTTGACGTCGCATACAGCGGCCAGCATGGCGCCAGGCCGATTGTCCGGCTTCGAAGTCGACAGGAGCACGGCGGTTGCGATGCGCAGCGGTTCGAGCTTCGTCGAGTTATTGCGTCCGCACTCGTAGGCGCGGAGAAAAGTGCTAAGCGGTCCTCGCCGATCGCGCTTTTCAGCTCGGCCGAGAGGGCGTCACGGTCAGCCGAGCGACAAGACCAATGTCTCGGCCGGCTATAGGTATATCTTGATCGGACGTTTTTCTGCAGGGGATCTTCGGTCTCCGGCTGATACTGCTGTCGCAAAACCACCTTGCTCCAGATGAACCCGCCGAAGCGCACGGTCAGGCGATGGCATTTATTTGGTCTCCGAAGGCGATTGTGCCCGATCTGCGAGCGAGTACTCGACGGCTAACTCATCCATGACTACGACTAGCGTTCTATTCTACATCAATTTTCCTGTCGACTTGGTCGCCGGATTGAGCCCCCCGATCTTAATCGCGACCCGCATCATATCCATCGCAAGGTGTTCGATTTCAGGGGATTTGCCACCGTTCAGCCTAGGGGATCGTTTCTTGCTGACCAGCGGGATTAGCACGTCTTGGTTCTCGTGCTGCCGGTAGCCACGAAAGCACGGTGGCGAAGAAGTTTACCGCTAATAGCCAGTGGTTGTCTGGAAGCCGCGGTGATCCCGCACGGATAATAGACTCCAGGATCGGTAATTCGATCCGACCCATCTACTGGTCCTCTGCGCGGATCGGGTAGAACGCCCACCAGCAGCCCTTACAGCCGCTTCCCGGGAGATATCGACGGCCCTTCCGTCCCAAAAAGAGCTTCGCTAAGTCACGCGAGAGCATCTTCAATGCGGCATTCGGAATCTCTGGACAGGCCGCCTAAATCGCACCCCTTCCCCTCGCATCATCGCCTCCGTCCCATCCTAAGTGGATCGCCCTGCGTAGATCGATATCCCCCTCTTCGGCAGATTGTGAAATCCTAAATTCACCAAAAGAATTTTCTGGCCTCGCTGATTTTTTTGAGACGATCGTCTCCACCGGCGATTGATCAAATGACGTGTCGGCAGGGCTCACTGACAACGGCGCGAAGTGCTACCGTCACTGCCTTGCTGAGGATCGTTCGCTGGAATCTGGAGATCTCTCCAACGCTTCGGTGCAGTCTCGCGGGCATGCGCAAGATTCAAACAGCGATAATTTGTGAAAGGACGCGAA
>JAFAHH010000618.1 GCA_019237355.1 Acetobacteraceae bacterium
TCCTGACGGGCCCGTCGACTCACTTGATCCGGCGAGTTTCGTCTACTCCATTTTCGCGCGGGAGATCGTCTGACACCGCTGGCACCAACTCGGTTAGACGCCGAGAAATAACGAGCCTCGCTTGATGGGGTGTGCCGGCGCGGTCGCTGCCGAGACCAGCTGGGCAGCGATTGACTGCGGTGCCCTCTTAGCGTGCCGGCAGTCGGGAAGTATCGGAGTCGGCGCATGGCCACACCGTTACCTATTTCCGGTGCCGCTATCGACGCCGACAGCGCAGCTCCCTCACGTTGAGCGGGCCTGAGTGTCGGCGATGCCGCACTGCGGACGCCACTCATGTCGTGCTCAGTTCCATCGCCCGGTCGCTTCCGGCACCGCGCCTGCAAAACGCAACGCCGCCAGATCCAGTTCGTCGATGAATACCTCGACCACAGGAACCGGATTGTCTTCCCCCAACATAGTCGTCCAAGCACTCCGGTTAGTATGAGCTGGCCTCGGTCCTCGCCCTCTATGAACCGCTTCACCCCTGCCCCCCCGGGGGCATCAACCCTGGCAGAATAACAGATTAACCGTTTTCACACAGCCTGGACCGTATCCGGACCTTCCGCTCGGCGCATGACACCAGTGACGGTGAAAATGGTCTTCTGAGCCTTGCTTGCATGCCTGTTTTGCGAATTTATCATAACCCAAGGGCGCAAAAGGGACTGATCATTAACCTTAACGGCGACCGGCAATCCAAGTTGTAGAGGCTGGATCACCTCGTCAAAAGGCAAGCGCGGCGGTGCGCTGTGCACTAAGGGAGGAAACCATGCGGAAGCGCTACTCGCGCGCATCGGGGCTCTTTGGCCGCCCCGTGGCAACAGGACTCCTGTGCGGATGCGCTCAGCCGCGGTGGCACAGGGCAGCCAAGGCATTGGTATCACCACGCTTTCGTCCATAGCCCGACAACTGTCAGCGGCGGTACCGCCTCGATACGCGTCAGTGTCCAGGTGGAGTACCGAATGATCGCGGTGCCAAAGGTGACCGGCGCCTTCCAACCCTGAGGCAGGCCGATTTCGAGGTCTGTATCAGCCGACCGAAAAACCGCTTCCAAACCGAAATTCCGGATGAAATGGGAGAGCTGTAGATGAAACGGTTCTTAGCATCGGCACTACGAGATGAGATACCAAGAAGCAACACACTCAAACACCGGGCAAAGGCACGCATGGCGCGTCTGCTCGTCATTAGTGTGGCTCTGGCACTTGCGACGGCGCCCGGAGTGTCGACCGCCGCCAACAATGGTGTCGGGAACAGCTCGCCGATCGTCCAGACCGCCAGCGGACCAGTGCAGGGTTTCGTAGACAATGGCGTCGCCGAGTTCCTTGGCATCCCGTATGCGGCGCCGCCCGAGGGGTCTCTGCGCTGGATGCCGCCCCAGCCGCCGCAGCCGTGGACACAGGCACGAAGTGCGACGGCTTTTGCTAATAACTGCGCGCAGAATCAGGAGCTCGGATATTTTGCAGGTCCGCCCAGCACCTCTGAAGACTGTTTGTATTTGAACGTCTTCACCACTGCGCTCGCGAATCAGCAGGGACGCGGTCATGGTTATCCGGTCCTGGTCTGGATCCATGGCGGCGGTAACTTTGATGGTGAGAGCGCTGACTACGACGGAACCGGGCTGGCCAAAGCGGGCCCGACTGTCGTAGTGACGTTCGACTATCGCCTTGGCCTCTTGGGCTTTTTCGCGCATCCCGCTCTCGACACGGAAGGTCATCCCTTCGGCAACTACGGGATCTTGGACCAGCAGGCTGTGCTCAAATGGGTGCAGCAGAACATCGCAGCGTTCGGCGGCGATCCCAATGACGTCACGCTCGGCGGCCAGTCCGCAGGTGACATAGACACCGGCGCCAGTGTAATGTCACCCGGAGCGGCAGGTCTGTTCGAACGCGCCATCTTCCAAAGCGTCGCTCTCCTTGATCCGTTCACATCGCCGCTCTCATTAGCGGAGTCGCGCGGCACGGCCTTCTCGGTCGCGGCTAATTGCGGTTCGGGCTCAGGCGCGGGGACCGCCGCGTGCCTGCGTGCGCTTCCGGTCTCGCAGATTCTCGCGCTCCAGGGTGATCCGAACCAGGCCTCACCCAATCCCGCGTATTTCACGACAGGACTTATCGTAGACGGTACAGTCATACCAATGTTGCCGACTGCCGCATGGTCGAGCGGCCAGTTCAACCACATGCCGATCATGAACGGTACCACCGAGGATGAGGGCGCCTTCACCGCGATGATCAACGAGGTGCTCAACGGGCCGTTGACCGCAACCCAATACACCAACAACGTCACGGCCACTTACAGCGGTCCGGCCGGACCGGGCGGTGGCCCCCCGAACTATCCTTCGGGAACCGCACAGGCCGTGCTTGATGAATACCCGCTCAGCAATTACGCGAGTCCGAGCCTCGCCTGGGTCGCTGTCATCACAGATCCGTTGTCATGCGAGGCACGACACGTAAACCACCTGCTCGGGCCGAAGGTGCCGGTCTACGCGTATGAGTTCGATGATCGCAATGCGCCGTCCTACTTCCCGCCCGTCAGCTTTCCGACCGGCGCATACCATACCGCCGACATCCAGTTCCTGTTCCCCTTCTTCCATGGCGGGCCGTCGGGCATTCCCCATCCGCTGAGCCCGGCGGAGCAGGTCCTGGCCGACCAGTTGAAGGATTTTTGGACGACCTTCGCGCGTACGGGCAATCCGAACGGCGGGACGCGCAATGACAACGGCTTCGGCCGCAACTATCCGTGGCCGCGTTACAACCTAAAAAATCCTCTCTACCTGTCGGAGAACACGCCGGAGTCAGTGCCTTTCTCGGAAGGGCAGTTCTCAACCGAACATAAATGCGACTTCTGGGACAGCGTCCTCATTTATTGAGGACGAACGGGATCACCAAGGAGTCGTGCGAAAATAATGAATGGCTCAGCAGATCCGGGCGTAGCGGTCGGCGTGATTGGCTTCTCGCATGGCGGGCTTGGCGGTGCTCGCACGGGAATTCTCTGAGATAGCCGCTCGGGCATCCCGGTTTCAGACGCATACGAGACCAAAAGGAGGACAAACGCCATGCACCAGCGTAGCAAATGGGGGTTGCTTTCAAGCGTCTCGTTGGCGGCTTTGGTCGGCGGCGGCAACGCGGCTTGGGCGGATACCGTGTGCACCGGATCGATGACCGGCGCGATCGCCGGCAACCTTGTCGTGCCGGCCGGCGGCTCGTGCACACTCTATCAGGCGAATGTCAAAGGCGATGTGCGAGTGGCGCCGAATGCGAGCCTGACTGTCGATGGGCTCGAGGAGTGGTCGTCAATCGGCGGCAACGTCCAGGCGGATCAATGTGCGTCGACACTTCTGCAAGGCTCGGTGACGGTTGGCGGCAACGTGCAAATCCAACGTTGCACAGGGACCAGTGGGTTCGCCGGGCCGGGGATCAAGATCCTCGGCGATTTCCAATGCCAAAATAATCAAGGGTCGTGCGAG
>JAFAHH010000585.1 GCA_019237355.1 Acetobacteraceae bacterium
CCCGAGAAGCTTGAAAGGCTTGGTGCGGGGTGGGTGGCAGAAGAGGCGCTCGCGATCGCCATCTGTTGCGCACTCGCAGCAAGGGACTTCAGACACGGTGTCACTCTCGCCGTGAATCATTCGGGGGATAGCGATAGTACGGGTGCCATTGCCGGCAATCTTCTCGGCGCGCAGTTAGGCGTGGGTGCTATACCTGAGGACTGGCTTGCGGAGTTGGAGTTGCGAGACGAAATCAATCAGCTCGCGGTAGACATCAACGCAGGCATCGGCCCGGACGACGAGGCTCAAGCTGCTTGGGAGCGCTATCCTGGTTGCTGAATACGCGCGCCACGCCGCGCTCTGAACTCGGTCGCGCTACCAGAGGCCGTGCGGTCGTCTTCATCGATGGTGGATTGCCCTTTCTAGTATAATTGCGATCATCATTGCTGTGTGGCGTCGTTAGGGCAGGCTGAACCTGACGGAGTATTCTGTAGTTAGTCAAATGGAGGTTTGAGTGAGCATCAAGAAAGTCTCATGCACTACCCCGAATCACAGGTCTGTGACTCGGCGCGGGCATGTTCGGCATATCAAAAGCTCGTCTGGGACGACGGTGAAGATGGTGCCGGTCCGTTCGACCGGCGTGCAGCAGTACACTGGTCCTCGGAAGAAGTAGCTTGCTAGATGACTCAGGGTAGTTCAGCAACAAGCGGGCCTGCACGGTGATCGGCGACGTGGGGAAGCATCGCCTCAGGACGGATGCGAAATCTCGAGGGCCAGAGGGTTACATCCCATCGCCCACTCCATTCTTATCCTCTGGCCACCAATCCCCGAGTACCTGCTCTTCACTGTATTGCCTTGCCCTGACCTCGCCTTCCAGCCCGGAATCGAGTTCGCCATGATATTCGAGCCTGGCTGCGGCCAGCCCAGCGGCCCTGGTCGTTTCCTTCGCAATGATACCCCAGGCCCTCTTGCCGTAGGCTGGAGCTGTCTTCGAGCAAAAGCTCAATCTCGCCGCGCTCGCGCCGATCAGTGTCCTTCCACCCGCCCCGGGGCGCCTCGGCAGGAGAATGCTCCAGCTTCAGAAGGTGCTCGATTATCCGTGCGATGCGGCTTCGCAGCTCGCGACGTTCCGATCGTCCCAAGCTCTCGATCTCCTCGGCGAGGTTCTCCCAATCGAGCGCCGTGTTTCCTCCGGCCGCTGCTTCGCGTAGAGCTTTGGACTGGGCCTTGGTCCAAAGGACGAAATCCTGCTCGTAAAGCGTATCCGCCATATCGAAACCCTTGGGGGCCACTAGACTCCCAACTCCCAATCGTGTAAACGCCCGCGTTTCTGCACGGAACGCGGGAGACGGCCGGGCGGCAAGGCCTGGTTGTCGCATGCACCGCGGTCCCTGGCAATAAAACATAAGGACCAAGGGACATGGCAAAAAAGGTCGTCGGCTACATCAAGCTGCAAATTCCGGCGGGGAAAGCAAATCCCTCGCCCCCGGTTGGCCCGGCGCTCGGCCAGCGCGGGCTCAACATCATGGCCTTCGTCAAAGAGTTCAACGCCGCGACCCAGAACATGGAGCCGGGCATGCCGGTGCCGGTCGTGATCACGGCCTATGCCGACCGCACCTTCACCTTCATCACGAAGACGCCGCCCAACAGCTATTTCCTGAAAAAGGCCGCGGGCATCGAAAAGGGTAGTTCGACTGTGGGCAAGGGCGCTGCCGTTGGCCGGGTGACCATGACCCAGCTGCGCGAGATCGCGCAGCAGAAGATGGTCGATCTGAACGCCAATGATCTCGACGGCGCGGTTCGCATGCTCGCGGGGTCCGCGCGTTCCATGGGCCTGGCCGTGGTGGAGGGGTAGAGCGATGCCGCATAACAAGCGCCTTACCGCGGCCCGCCGCTCGGTCGACCGGCAAAAGAACTACCCACTTCCCGAGGCCATCCAGCTCGTGAAGAAGAACGCGACCGCCAAATTCGATGAGACGGTCGAGATCGCGATGAATCTCGGCATCGACCCCCGCCATGCCGATCAGATGGTGCGCGGCCTGGTCAGCTTACCGAACGGCACGGGAAAGACCCTGCGGGTCGCGGTTTTCGCACGCGGCGCCAAGGCCGAGGAAGCGCAGGCCGCCGGGGCCGACATCGTCGGGGCGGAGGATCTTTCCGAGCGGGTCCAGGCGGGCGACATTCAGTTCGACCGCTGCATCGCCACCCCAGACATGATGGCCCTTGTCGGCCGCCTCGGTAAAATCCTGGGTCCCCGCGGGCTGATGCCGAACCCGAAGCTCGGCACGGTGACGATGGATGTGCGCGGCGCGGTCACCGCCGCCAAGGCCGGACAGGTGGAGTTCCGGGCCGAGAAAGCAGGGATCATCCACGCCGGCGTGGGTAAGGCAAGCTTCGAGGACACCAAGCTGATCGAAAATATCCGCGCCTTTGTCGATGCAATTCAAAAGGCCAAGCCCTCGGGAGCCAAGGGAACATACGTAAAGCGCGTGGCGCTCAGTTCGAGCATGGGACCTGGCGTCCACGTCGATGCCACCACCCTGACCAGCTAGGAAGGGCCAAGGAGATACGCCGGGGCGCGATAAGCCCCGGTGGGCAGGAGGGTGAAGATCCTCCGAACCTGTCCAAGACCGTACGTGACCCGGCCGGGTCTTAAGGGAACCAGGTTCCGCGCGCGGTAGATGGGAATGGCCATTCATTCGGGTGCCTGCTTGCCCGATCTTGGCCTCTGCTCTGGACAGGCGAACCGGGCTGCCTTGCGCAGCCTATGGGCAACCGAGCCCGGTCGCGCCCCAAAAAGCGGGCCGGGCGCAGATACGGAGAGACCAAGAGAGTGGATCGAGCGCAAAAGCGGGAGTTCGTTTCCTCCCTCGCTCAGGTGTTCGCGGCGACGTCGATGGTTGTGGTTACCCGCAATGAGGGGCTGACCGTGGCCGAAGCGACCGATCTGCGGCGCCGG
>JAFAHH010000696.1 GCA_019237355.1 Acetobacteraceae bacterium
CGACGCGGCCATGATCATCCCGCGAGCGTGGAGTTCGATGTGCCCGGCCCCGATCATAACGCAATATAGGCAGACATCGTCACAACTCTTGGTCGTGATGCAGACCTGTCCAGGAGGCGCGCGATCTGCTTGCGGACCTGGCCGGCCAGCCGCGATCCAACCTCGACCCATCACGGCGGGAGGCAGTCGCGATGGAGCTGCGAGCGACGGGTGGCGCGGCGTTGACGACGCTGACCCGTGTCGTCCTGCCATGCTATTACCGCGACGATCACGTCATCCGCTCTCTTGAGCTGGAGCCGCGGCCGTCCCTACCCGAAGGTTCACGTGCTGAGGGACGGCGACTGGTCGCTGCTTGACCCAGTCCGGGCGCAGCCGCCGAAGTGGCATCGCGCGTAGCCTCCGAGAGAAATTTAAGAGGAAAAGCCGCATGCGTGTCAGCACATGATCCGCATCCGCCCAGAGGCGAACCCCATTGGCGGCCGGCGCCCGGTGACATACGGGCCGGTCTTGCCATGCTAGTCTAAGCACCGGCCCGCGCAATGGTGTGCCACCCTCCGGAGCGGTATTTATGTCACTGACGTTGATCGCGATCGACTATGGGGAGCGGGACCGCCAATGGCGACTAATGCCGATCGCGGCCCTCCCACGGCAAGAGAACAAGCGCTGCCGGCCGGTCTGACACCACGGCTGTTATCGCGCGAGCAAGCGGCGGCCTTTTGTGGCATTTCTGTCTTGCAGACCGTTGTGAAATCAGTGCAGCCGATCAGGCTCGGCGATCGAGTGTTGTGGAATAGAAAGGCGATTGACCGCTGGCTTGACCAACAGTGCGGGTTGGGCGATGGTACCGCAACCGGCATGGCAAATGGTACGCCTATCATCGCAAGACCGGTCGACGGATCAAGTCCGAGCCTGGCAGCGTAGCATTTCTCGCCGAACTCTAGGAGATTGAGCGGGAGACTAAGACGGAGGCGCCACCGCTCGCTGGAACCGTAGGGGCCTTGTTGCCGATTACGTAGAGCCCAGAGTTCACGCAATTGGCACCGCGCACCCGGCACGATTACCAGAACATTTTCGACTATCTGAAGCCGCTCGCAGCGGATCGCTGTCGGGAACTAGTACGGTCTATGTCATCAAGGTGCGCCACGCCGCGTTCAAGAAGAAGCGTCATTTCGTGAATTATGTTGTCGTCGTTCTGCGAATGTTGTTCGGTTGGGGCAAGGTACGCGGTCGCTTCAAGACAACCCGGCAGCTGGGGTCCCAAAACTGGCCCGCCCGAAGGGCGCGCCCAGGCCAACCGTCGATGGACCCGGGACGAGCTGAAAATTGGCCTGGAGGCGATGCGCCAGAATTGCGGCTGGCAACGGTATTAGCGGTGACGACCGACAGGCGGGAGAGTGACGTGCTGCGCTTTCCGTGGTCCGGGCTATACAGATGGTCTCATCCAAGGGCGCGCCGCGAAAGCGGGCGAGCCCGTCTGGATGCCGGCGCACCCGATGCTCAAAGCATTGTTGGACGAGGCCCCGCGGAAAAGCCCGATCATCGTCATCGGGCACGCGGCAAACCCTATACGCAGAATGGGTTCCAGCGGCGGTTTTTCGAGGTGATCCGGAAGCTTCGGAACGCGGGCCGAGTGGGTGGCGGTCTGACCTTTCACGGGTTGCGCACGACCACTGCTACGATGTTGGCCGAGGCCGGTTGCGACACGCGGACGATTATGGCGATTACGGGTCACAAAGCCGAGGCGATGGTTCGACTCTATATCGAAGAGACCGAGAAGAAAAAAAGGAGCGGGCAGCGGCGGCGATTGCCAAACTCGATTTCGCGAGGAAGCAGTCCGCACGCGGTACATACCGCGAACAAAAAGTGTATGCCCTTGCCCGACGGGCTGTCTACCCTTCTCGATAACCTCTTCTAAGCTGTTGGAAAAGTTGGCTGGGGGAGCTGGATTCGAACCAACACTGGCGGAGTCAGAGTCCGCGACAAGTCGAGGATTTCTGCGGCTTTCAGCCGGTTTTTGGCCTCTATGTCGCATTCATGTCGCACGCAGGTCGGAGACCAATTCCATTTTTGTCGCAACGAAATCCGCTGTCCTGGCTGCCTCATCCGACTAGCCGGAGCCGCTCCTCCATCTGCCGCATGGCTTTCTCGTCATCGTCCGGTGACGCCCAAAGATGGGTGTAAGTATCGAGCGTCATCGCGATCGTCGAATGCCCCATCAGCTCCTGCACCTTTTTCGGCGTGAAGCCCTGCTCGATCCACAGGGACGCGGCGGCATGCCGCAGGGAGTGTAACCCGTATTTAGGCTGTCTAGGGTCGGTCCCAATGGCTGCAGCCACCAGCAGCGGCCCAAGGCCGTGGCGGTGCAAGCTCTGATGGTCCGCGATGCCACCGCGTCGGTTCGGGAAAACGAGATCCAGCTTGCCCTCGGGGCATTGGCCGCGCCAGGCTTTCAGGGTGTTGACGGCGTAGGGCGGGATCTTGACCTCGCGCCGGGCTGACTTCGACTTAGGTGCGCCCATCTCGTTCCAGCGATCGGCCCGCTTCTCGACCCGGATGATCCCGCGATCAAGTTCGACGCAATCCCAGGTCAGGCCGCGCAACTCGCTGGCCCTCAGACCGGAAAAGATAGCGGTTACCACGAGGGCATGACAGCGGTGCTCGACTGCCAGCATGCGGCGGAGCTCGTCTTTTGTCGGGAAGTCGACGCCTTCCTTGATGGCCCTCTTCTTGCGCTGCTCGACAGCCCGGCGGCGCTTCGTATGTGCCGCGTTTGCGATTACTTCCTCGCGGACCACGTTGCGTGAGACCCCTTCGCCAGACGATAGCGCCTCGCCCAAGATCGCGCCCAGCGACGTGATGACCCGCTTCGCCATGGCCGGGGAGCGGCCCGCTTCGATCAGATCAGCGCGGAATTTCTTGACCGACGGGACCGTCAATTGCGCAAGCTTCTTCGCGCCAACGAAGGGGTTGATGTGAAGGTCGAGATGCTGACGGTACTGCCGTATCGTCGAGCGTTCGAGGCCGTCAACCACTTGGGCCTGTTTGATCCACGCCTTGCCGGCCTCGGCCACCGTCTGACTGGCGTATGCCGGAGTGTGCACGCCAAGGTCGACCTCACCCTCGATTTGTTTGCGCCTTGCATCAGCTTGCTTGCGGGTCTTGAAGGTCTCGATGTGCCGCTTATTGTGCTGGTCCTTGTAGTCGATGATCCAGGCTTCTTGCTCGCCGTTTTTGTTTGTCCACACTCGCTTACGAATTTTCGCCATGGTCCCATCCCTTTGCCAGCGGATTCCATTCTATGTCTCAAAAAATCCGCTGTCGAAGTACGCGTTTTTAGCCGAAAGAATTCCACCTCTGGCTTCCGTGTCGTGGTGCCGAATGCGGGCCGGCCAACGCGCGCGATCCGTTGCGCGGCGTTAATCGTGATCTTGCGCTGATCGAGCGCGGGCGACGACCTCGGGATAGCGCGATTGGCGACTAAACCGCCCAGCCAGGCCTGCTCTCCGTTGCTGAAGCAGGCGCGCGGTCCCCGCCTGCTCCCTATTCGTGCGATCGCACGATTTGGAAAGCCAGGTTGCCCCGCGACATACTGTCGATCACGCAAGCGCTGCGGTCGGATTCGATCGCGACGCCGAGGAGCCAAGAACCAATAGAACGTAGATCTCAGCATATGGCTGGTCACCCGACCCTCGAGTTGGCTGGTGTTGGGTCAGCGGTTGTCGAGTCGCCCGGAGGATTCTCACCTCCGGGCGCTCCCAGAACCGTACGTGAACCTCTCGATTCATACGGCTCCCGATGTTCGCCCGTTTCCATGACAGAGCTGCCAGTGGGCGAAGAGTGTTGGATTTGCTCGGCGGAGCCGATCAAACCAGTCTCGTGCCCCTTTGGTCTTCCGACGCAACCGCTTGAACTTGCGGCGTGCCCAGCGGATGACATAGAGATCGATCCTCTTCAGGGTCGGACGCAACTGCGTCTTTTAGAAGTGGCTGTAGTAGTTGATCCAGCCGCGAATGCACGGGTTGTAGATCTCGGCCAGGTCCTGCAGGGACTTGTCGCTGCGATGATACAGCGCCCAGCGCCGAACTGTTCGGCTGATGGACGTCAACGCCTTCGGACTGACGGCGGGCAGAAAGCACGCAAAGGCCCGACGTCCCCTTCCCAACGCTTTCCTCGCCCGGAATGCTCAGACGGTGCGTTCGTGACACACGACCGAGGCTGTGTGGAAACATGATTGCGACCAGGTTCGGCCCGCTTTGGGCTGACCGGATGCTGGCAAGGGACATTCGGTGATCAGGGCTCAAGCCCGGATCACTTCCACGAGGGGCCTAACGCCGAGAATTGAGATCATTCGCT
>JAFAHH010000841.1 GCA_019237355.1 Acetobacteraceae bacterium
CGCTCTCCCGTCGATTCATGCAGCTCGCCGCGCTCGAGAGGGGAGGAGGTCGTCCACTTGCCTCCTGTCGCCCTCTGTGACGACTTCTGACCTGCGCATCTGCAGCTAGGAGCCTAAACGGTTCCGCCGAACGCGTCTGTGACTTAGGTCACTAGGCGGGCCACCAGACGGAGGGAGCGGCATGACTCCGGTTACCGCGTCACCGCGCATCAAGAACGTCCAACGGGTCGCGCTCGCGTTGCTGGTGCTGAGCGGAGTGGTCAACTATATTGATCGAGCAACGCTCGCGGTAGCGAACCCCTTGATCAGGGAGGATCTCGGCCTCACGATCGCCGACATGGGGCTGCTGCTTTCGGCGTTCCTTTGGGCCTATGCCTTTTCGCAGCTTCCGGCGGGGGGTTTGGTCGACCGGCTCGGACCACGTCTGATGCTTACCGTAAGCCTGGGCTTGTGGTCGCTTGCGCAAATGCTGGGGGGATTGGTTCAAAGCTTTGGCCAGTTCTTCGGCGCGCGCGTGCTGCTCGGGATGGGCGAGGCGCCGCAGTTTCCCACCAGCGCCCGGGTCGTGCGGGATTGGTTCAACGAACGCGAGCGAGGGCTTGCAACGGGCATCTGGAACTGCTCATCCACCTTGGGAACCGCCATCTCCGCCCCTCTGCTCACCTTTCTGATGCTGAGCTTTAGCTGGCGATGGATGTTCGTGATCATGGGTCTGGCCGGGCTGGCGGTCGCGACGGCGTTCTACATCGTCCATCGTGACCCCTCGCAGGTTGCGCTCACGCCCGGCGAGAAAGACTACCTTTCGGACGCGGAGGGGGGCGCCCAGCCTCCGCCCGTGACCCTCCGCGACTGGCAGCGGCTATTCCGGTTTCCAACCACATGGGGAATGATTTTTGGCTTCTTCGGCACCATTTATGTGCTCTGGATTTATGCATCCTGGCTGCCGGGTTATTTGGAAATCGAGCGGCATATCAGCGTCAAGAACACTGGCTGGATCACCGCCATACCCTTCCTGTTCGGCGTGGTGGGCAGCATCCTGGGCGGCCGGCTATGCGATATGCTGGTCGAGCGCGGCTTCTCCACCATCAACAGCCGGAAATACCCGATGGCTGCATCGCTGATTGGAACCGCAGTGTTTACAGTTCTGACCGCGCAAACCCCGAACAACACCCTCGCCGTGGTATTCATCTCGATCTCGCTGTTCCTGATCTATGTTTCGACCGCCGCCGCCTGGGCAATGGCGCCGGTCGCGGCGCCGGCCAATTGCACGGCCTCGATTGGGTCGATGCAGAATTTTGGGGGCTATTTCGGCGGCGCCCTCGCCCCTACCGTAACGGGATTCATCGTGCAGGAGACGCACTCGTTCCACCCTGCCTTGCTTGTCGGAGCGGCGGTCGCCTTCTGTGCCGCAATTATTTACCTGATCGTGGTCCGCGACCCCATTCCGCCCACCGCGCTTGCTCTACCCGGCCGCGGCGCGTACGCCGACTGACCACGCAGCAATCCTGCTTGCACCTCCTTTCATTTAGGTCACTTCCGTCCGCGGCATCGCATGGCGACCGACAACTACGGTGAAAGGGCCAGTGATGCATTTTCACCATCTACGCAAACGCGCGCGCAGAAGTTACGTTTGAGAGCGCGGGCGGAGTGAAGCCCAGCCAGACCAAGGTAGAGCACAAAGATAGGGACGTTGGAGAGGTCGAATCCGTTTCGTCCAAAAGGAGCTCAAGCACGTCGACGTTAAGCTTAGCCTCCATTCGGATATGGATGGGCATCTCGGCCCTGGCAAGCGCTCGCCCGCCAGCATCATTCGTGCGCAATGGCTTGCATTCAATCCGGACCCACCAGCAGCGCCCGGAGTTCGATGCTTTCCCGTGGCGGTGCGCCCGGAGGCGAAGTTGGGTCTTCGAACGCAGCGTGAGGCGTGAAACGGGCGCGCCCATCCGTTGCACTATCGTAGCACTTCAGCAGTAAAGCCTCCTGAGGACGCATATGAGGAAAGTAGAACCAGCGTTGCTCCGGGTTATAGGTGACAGCGTAGGTCTCCCCAGTCCAATCAGGGTAAATCAGATCCGATGGCACCAGATCTTGCCGCGCTACGGTCTGGGCGTCGCAGACGGCGAGCGGCGATTCAAGCACTGGCCCCTTGATCGGCCGCCAAAGATTGATAATGCGGACCCGGCCCTGGAGGAACCGATCCGCCTCGTCGGGCAAAAGCTGCCGTACACGGTTTGGGCCGGATCTCTCGGTTTGATCGACATGCACGCGATTGACGGGGCGGCGTGCCGCCTGCTTCTGCGCGCGGCGGATCGTATGATCGAATAGCACAACCCTAGTAGCCCCCGTTTGACTCATAAAGACGCGCTCCGCTTCGGTATAGTAGACGCGCCGGATCGCATCCTCATCGTCGAAATCTGTAACTTCAGAAGGGGAGTCAATGAGCGCGAAACCTTCGCGATCGAGCGATAGCCGGCCGGCGATCGGCCTGACATCGTTGATTCGGACGCGTTTAGGTTCGTAAACCGCGTTCGTCTCTGGCTTACCCGGGGGTGGTCCGTAGTTATATCGAAACGGCTTTTCGGTCATCGGTGCGAGAAAGTTCAACTCGGCCTCGATGGCGGGCAACTCCAGCATCGGATCGCGTTGGATCGCCATATCTGTCCTCCTGGTCGCAGAGATCCGCATTGGCCGGGAACTTCAGACGCTCTAATAAACGCTGCATGCCGGCCGCGCCTGTGCAGCATGTAAGTAAGCTTATCTCAGCCCGCTGCAATCCTGGTAAACTCGATCAACGCGAACCGGGGCTCGCCAGATCCGCGACTATTGACCTCGCGCTCTGCACCAAAGTCTCTGAGCGGGGTGAGTTTCTCTTGAGCGGGGTGAGTTGCAGGCCACGTTATAACTGCCGGCCGTATTCTCGGCATGAGAACCGTTGGAACAGTTTAGGGGGCGGGGTCGATGCGACCCCGGAAATCCCTCGGGGCCTGATCAAGCCTGGCGGCTAACAACTGCGCATGGGCGGGATCAAAGCTGTCGTAACCGCACGTTTGCGATATTCCTGAAACTCCGCGTCTCATCCGCGGCGCTGCCAAGCTCGGGAGAGAGGATCGCTCGGCGGGAACCGGGCAGTTCCCGCCCGGCGCGGCGAGCCAAAGCCGCATGCCAAGTGGCTCCTGGGGGCCGTTCCATACGCGACGGACGCGATAACCTCCGGGCCGGCGGTGGGCAGAAAGGCCCTAAGCCCCTGCCTTCGCCCAGCCAGCGCCTCCCGGATAGCGACGGTGGTGCGGTCGGAAAGGGCAGGCTCCTAATGTAGCGTTGGCTACATGGCATGCAACAGGTTATTCCAAGAGACAGGAGCTTGCGCCCTTGGAGGCTAGAAATGCTGCCCCTGCTTCCGCAGCGTGGATCTGATTGAGTCGGCAATGCCGCCTCCCAATCTCCACGCTCCGGGCGAGTCTGCGGCGATGCCGCTCGAACCGGCCCAAGCGCGTCGGTTCGGCAAGGCTCGGGAGGCGAGATCCGCCGTCCTGGTCGAGGATTATGTCGAGCTTATCGCCGATCTGCTCGCGAACGGCGGGGAGGCCCGTACGGTCGACATCGCCAGGCGCATGGGCGTGAGCCATGTAACGGCGGTTAAAGCCGTCGGGCGGCTCAAGCGTGAGGGCCTTGCGATTGGCCGTCCATACCGGGGAATTTTTCTCACCGAAGCGGGGCGGGCCTTAGCTGACCGGGTGCGCGCCCGGCATCGCCTCGTGGTCGATCTGCTGGTTGCGATCGGGGTGCCCGTCGAGGATGCGGAAACCGACGCGGAGGGTATCGAGCACCACGTTTCGGAAGCGACACTGGCAGCGTTCGGCAGGTTTCTAGAGCGCGATGGCTTGAGGCGGAACCGTCGGAAAGCCTGAATCGCGCTCTGAAGACCAAAGTCCTAGAGCGGGGTGACCTCACCTGAGGTCA
>JAFAHH010001093.1 GCA_019237355.1 Acetobacteraceae bacterium
CTCGTGCTTCTGTCCCCACGGGTCTCGCCAATAATCAAAGATCTGGCTGCCAAGCAGGTGGCGGCCGACCCCCCACGCACGGCGGTAGCGATTCGCCATCATGATTTGTTGCCCGATCTCAACGGCATCGAGGTCGATGACTTCGAACGCGACGTGGTCGACCTTCGACTCTAATCCCATGGTCACAAACAGGGTGTGGTGATCTGCTGGTTCAGCACCGCGATCGAGCCGCATAAATGACCCAACGGGCGTGCCATCCGGCAGGCACATGACATCGGACGGAATGAAACCCAGCGTGTCTATGTACCAGCGTGCAGCGCGGTCGAAATCCGGTGTCTCCAGAACCAAATGTCCGAGCTTGGTGACCTGCGGTGGTTCGAGTGCCGGGCGTTGGGTGCCGTTCACGCGAACGATTTGATTTGGCGCATTATGGGGGATGGCTGGACGGAGCGGCAATGGCTCGTTCGGCACGAACCCATATAGAACATCAACCGCGACCCCGTCAGGATCGGTCAGGCGCACGACCAAGCCTCCGCCGGGATTGGGCGAACGTTCCACAGGACGACTGAAAGCTTTCGATAGTTTCTGCAGGTCGGCTTCGGCCGGGACCGAGAACCCCAGCCCAAGGAAGCGAGCCTTTGGCCCGCGAGTGATCCGGTATATGTATGGTTGCGGCCCTGTCCCACGCATAAACAGGTCGGTGTCAGTCTGGTTCGCTACGACCAGGCCGAAATCAAGCAAGTAGCGTTCGGCTTTCTTGAGATCGGGCCGCTCGAAGTGAACGAACAGAAGCGCGTCGGCTTTGACAACTGGCGCTGAGCTCCGTGCTAGCTCGATGCTCCCAGGCCCATTCAGCGGTGTAGTTTGTAACATTGAGATTCTCCGAACCTTTAATTCGATACGTTACGCCGCGATGGGCAAGATTTCTGCCCAGTCAAGAGAAGCAAATGGGCTTAGGGGCTCGAGGTCACTGCCTGGATCCAGCCGGGCAGCGATGAACCGGTCGGGACGGACAAGAACGGCGCCGACTTGGTGCTGCTCTGCCCAACGGATAAAACCCTGATCGGCGCAGCGCAGCGCCAGGGTCCTACGATCCAAGCTAGCGCCATTCAGGCAGATGAAGCGCGCACCCAGCGCGTCCAGGATTGCCAGATCGCGGTTCGACAGCAACAAGGCGGGATCCTCGTTAATCCCCAGCGCCATCCATTGATGACCGGAAACATGTTGATCCAGCAGCCCGATACCCTGCGCCGAAGAGACCATCGGCTGTGGAACCATCTGCCCGATCAATGCGTCTCGCCCGGCGGCGGTCAGCACGCTTCGCCCGATGGCCGGCCGCGGCACAATCTTGCCCGCGCCGATGAAGGCGCGGAACCGGCGCGACAGGTTGAGGCCTGCGAATAATGAATCGCGAGCGGCAGCTGCAATCCGGCTGGTCGGCATAATGACTGAGCCAAGGCGGCGGGACACCTCGACGATTCTGCGCACCACGGGGGCACGTTCAGCTTCGTAGCTGTCCAGTATGGAGTCTGGCGCCTGCCCGCGTAATACGGCAACCAGCTTCCATGACAGATTGACGGCATCCTTTAAACCGCCATTCATGCCCTGGCCGGCGAAGGGCGGCATCAGATGCGCCGCGTCCCCCGCCAGGAAGACACGCCCCCGCCGCCAATGGTCAGCGACGCGGGCGTGGAAGGTATAGACGGCCTTCCGCTCTATCTCGAACTCGCCATACATGGTGTATTGCGTTACAAGCTTACGAACGGTGTCGTCATTCTTGAGGACTTCTTCGCTCTCACCGGGCAACTGCATGAATTCCCAGCGGACCCGGTCGCCGACGACCGGCAATTCCACTCTGGGGCGGCGCGGATCGCAGTGGAACGTGATCTGGCTCACACCGTGATTTTTCACGATGGCGTCGACAACCAGCCAACGCTCCGTATAGGTCGAACCTACGAGACGCACCCCAAGCATATCTCGCACGCGGCTGGTGCCGCCGTCACAACCGATCGCAAATTGGGCGCGCAACTTCCGCTCGCCTTGCGGGGACGAGATCTTCAGCTCGACGCCCTTCGCATCTTGGGTGAGATCAGTGACGGTGTGCTCGAACAGCATGCGAACTGCGTCAAACCTGGATAAGCCGTTGAGCAAGACGTTTTCGAAATTGGGCTGATAAAAGGTGCCCAATGCCGAGTGGCCATAAAGACCTCGGGCCGGAGAGTCTGCCTCCATAAGCGCAACCCTACGCGCATTCAGGTGGCGCACGCGCGGGTTCGGGATTAGGCCGGGCGCGATCTGTTCGAATAAACCAACCTGCGTGAACAGGCGCAGCGTCTCTCCGTCGTAAGCGATGGCGCGCGGAAGGTTGAGCAACCCCTTATTGCGTTCCAGGACTGTGACCCGCACGCCAGCGGTGCCGAGCAAATTGGCAATCATGAGCCCGACAGGCCCTGCGCCGACGATAGCGACTTCGGTATCTTCGAAACGGCTGTGGATTCCGATCTCATTCGGCATTTGCGTTTCCTCATATCTAAGATGATGGCGCCGCCTTCATCGGTCATACCGACGGAATAGTCAATCTGAAAAATCGTGGGGAACTGAAAGAAATCGGCGGGAGGCGGCGAGTCTCAGATCGGAGGCCACCGGCAGCGCTGGATGCCAGAACAAAATCCGAACACCCTGGCTGGAACCTTTCAGCCCGGGCTTAGGCGTGCCCACATGCCCGATTATTTACGGGACGGGCGTCAATTCGGTTCCCGCCGGCATCCTGTCCCCGCCTAGACTTTCCAGTTGTTTGGCAAGCGCCTCGTCGCTAGGAGGCGAACCCGGCTCGTTGAAGACATCGAACATACGCCGTGACGCCCCGGGCGCAGCCGCTGCCGCGATCAGGGCGCGGGCGAAATCGGCCCGGGCAACCCGGCGGAACATCGATAACTGGTGAACAGGGGGCGAGACGCGAATTGCGGCACGTCCGCCGGGGCCGTCGGTCAGCAACCCGCCCCTTCCGATGCTCCAATCCAGCCCGCTATTCCGCAAATACTCGTCGCGATCGCGCTGATTGCGCTGCAGATTGCCCTTGATGGCGTTCAGCAATTTACCCGTGAATGACGGCAGTTCCGAACCCATGCCCGACAGCAGCACAAACCGGCCGGTGAACCCCGCTTCTTTCGCAGCCTCCACAACATTGACGAGGCCCTGGTATGTCACTGCGCGTATCTCGCCTTCGGGCTTGAAGAAGCCGCGGCCGCCGACTCCGCCGGTGATGTCCACCGCGAAAAATATCGCGCCACATTCGCTAAAGCGGGCCCGCCGCAGCGAATTGGGATCGGTGACATCGCCCTGGCGAATATCGGCGCCGGCCGGGAGAAGATTACGCGCCCTGGCCGGGTCGCGAGCGATGCACCGCACGGGGGCGCCGCGTTCCGCGAGCTGCCGCACGATCTGCAGCCCGGTCCCGCGGGTCACGCCAACGACACAGTAGGGGCGAGTCATTCCTGGAGTCCTTTTTATCGAGACTGCGCAGCCGCGTCGCAGGCCTCAGGCTTCCTTTTGGAAGCGGTTCTCGATGTAACCGAGGCCGCTGATCTCGCAGCGGACGACATCCCCCTCCTTCAGGAACTGGCGAGGGTCCATGGCCGCACCGATTCCTCCGGGCGTGCCGGTAAAGATGAGATCGCCCGGTTCAAGGGTCATGGCCTGAGACAGGTGCTCGACCTGCTGGAAGACGTTGAAAACGAGATGGCGGGTGTTCGAGGACTGGCGCAGTTCGCCGTTGACGCTGCAGCGGAGGTCGAGGTTATGCACATCGGTGACGGCGTCGGCCGTGGTGATCCAGGGGCCGATCGGGGCGTGGGTGTCGAAAGACTTGCCAAGGCTCCATTGCGGAGTACGGTGCTGCCAAAGACGCTCGGTCACGTCATTGCCGACGCAGTAGCCGAAGATGTGTTCGGCCGCACGCTCGGCCGGAACGTGCCGGCCACCCTTGCCGATCACCGCCACCAATTCGGCCTCGTAGTCGACAAAATGCGAAATCTTAGGGATCTGCACCGGGGAATAGGGACCATTGATGGAGGTGACGGCCTTGGTGAACCAAACCTGGTGCTCGGGCGTGCCAAGTTTGCTCTCCGCGATGTGGTCGGCGTAATTGAGACCGATGGCGAAGATCTTGCCCGGCCGAAGTACCGGCGCGAGCAGTTGGACATCTTCCAGCCGGAGGCCGTCACTTTGGGAGACAGCCTTCTCGAGCGCCGCTCGAGCGTTGGGCCAGTCACGGATCAGGTCCGTCATCGGGCCGTCGAAGCCGGCATCGAACACGCGGCCGTCCTCAACGACGCCGACCCGCGGTCCCTTGGGCGATTGATAGGTGCAAAGCTTCATGATTAGGATTCCTGTTCTTGGCCCATAAGGGATGTCACGGCCTGGCGGCCGTACCCGGCCTCCACGGTTTCTTCGGCTCGGATCAATCTCAGTTCGCCCAGATAGACGCTTTCACCCAGCACACAATCGCGCCGGGCGCTGCCATGGGCATGGGACACTTCGACACGATACGCGCCTCCATCCCTCGGCAAACCGTCGAAGCGAAAATCGCCGAAGCCATCGGTGATGGTCGCCGCGAGAGACTTGCCTCCCTGGGACAGGGTCACCCTGGCGCCTTCAATGCATTCCAAAGCCCCAGCAACACTGGCGCTTACGCTGCCCCCGATGAAGCAGGTCTCCCACCGTTCCAACCCCCGGTACCAAACCCGAGGCTTGCTCGCGAGGTCGGGCTGGAGCACCTTGAGCCCTTCCCTCCCCGCCATCTGCTTCATCGCGGCGTCATCAACCTTCACCGCCTCGAAGACACCGGTCGGGCAGACCTGTTGGCAGCGGGGCTGACGCCATCCCTGGTCGAGCAGGTGGGCGTCGAAGATCCAGTTCTGCGGCACCTGCTGCTCTTCATTCCAGACGATTGCCCCATAGGGGCAGGAGCCGACGATGTCCTTGCGGCCGCGGGCCTTCACCGGATCGATGATAACGATGCCGTCGTCGCGTTTGCGGATGGCGTCGGGCGCGTAGCGAATGCAGGGCGCGTCATCGCAGTGATTGCACATCACCGGTAGATAGGTGGTCTCCACCATGGGCGCGCTGCCCTCCACGCGGCGCAGGATGCGGATTGGGCTGTCGCCGACCGCAGCGGCCGGCGCCGCATAGCCGGGAAAATCATTGCCCACATGTTCGTCCCGCTCCGCGATGACGCAGTTGTAACAGTTCTCGCAGCGGCCGACGTTAATGATCAGGTTCCACTTGCTCATGGCTGGCTCCTCACGCTGCGCGTGCCATTTCGAAGGCTTTGGCCCCCCGCCACTTCTCGACCTGCACCAGGCAGGAATTGGGGGCCATGCTGCTGGTGCCGCGGGTTTGCGACCGGTCGGGGGTGAGGGTGTTCAGACAACCGCCGATCTCGACCGTTTCTCCCGCAACTTCGGTGAGCTGGAACTCGGCGCTGGACTCGTAGGATTTGACCACGCCTTGTGTCACTAAGGGCGAAATGTCCGCGGCACAGATCACGGCACCCCGGTCGTTGTAGATCTTTACAAGGTCGCGATGGCGGATGCCCCTGGCGGCGGCATCGGCCGGGTGGAGCCGCAGCAGCCAGAAGGGATGGCCGGCAATCGAGGCGCGATGGTCCTCCACCTGATTGACCGCGCTGTTCTTACCGTCGCCGTAGGTGTGGAAGCTGTAACGGCTGTGGGTGGCGATCATCTGTAACGGATAGCGCCCTACCAGTTCGGTGGTGCGTAGGCCCTCCCAGGAGGGCATGTACCGGTTGAGCGCCGGACGGTCGGGGTTGTTCGCCGTGTTGCGCTTGAGTATTTCAGGCACGAATTCCAGCTT
>JAFAHH010000237.1 GCA_019237355.1 Acetobacteraceae bacterium
GGCCAGAGTGGCTATTCGAGCCGAAACATGATGGGTTCCGGTGCGTCATCTTCCGCGATGAGGACATTGTGCATCTGCAATCGCGTCGGCAGCGGCCGCTCGAGCGCTACTTCCCGGAAATGGCCGATGCCTGCTTGGCCGTACAGGTCCCCCGCTACGTGCTGGATGGCGAGCTGATCATACCGGGCGAGCCATTCGATACCCTGCAGCTTCGCCTCCACCCCGCCGCCTCCCGCATCGCCAAGCTTTCCAAAGAGTACCCCGCCGCCTTCATTGCATTTGATCTGCTTGCGGATGAAACTGGCGGTTCACTGCTGGACCGACCCTTTGCGGAGCGGCGGAAAGCGCTTGAAGCCTTCTTCGAGCGGCTCGCGCCAACACCTCGAATCATGCTTTCGGCGGCAACGACTTCCGCAGCACGGGCTCGCCAGTGGCTAACGAAGGTGGGGCAAGGCCTCGATGGCATCGTGGCCAAGCGGCTCGATCTTAAGTACCAGCCTGGTCGCCGCAGCATGCAGAAATACAAAATCTGGCAGACCGTCGATTGCGTGGTGGGCGGGCTTTACTACAAGAAGGGTACCGAAACGATAGAATACCTCCTGCTCGGCCTTTACGACGATGCCGGGCAACTCAACTATGTGGGCCGCTGCGGCATTGGCGAGAATGCGAAGGAGATTACCCAATTGCTCAAGCCGCTGATCGGCAGCCCTGGCTTCACCGGCAACGCACCCGGCGGCCGAAGCCGCTGGTCCACGCGGGAGCGCATCGCCATCCCGCTGCAGCCCAAGCTGGTCGCCGAGGTCAGCGCCGACCACATCGAGGCTGGACGCTTCCGGCACGGGTCTCGCCTGATCCGCTGGCGCGAGGACAAAGCTCCACGCGCCTGCACAATGGATCAGATCGAACGCAAGTAAATGGCGTCATCTCCGCCCGGAGCTTCGGTCCGGGAATTTTCTCTGACCAGTGTACTGCATGGCCGGAACAAGTCTGCTTATGGCAAGCGCAGTCCGTCTTGCCTGGGGAAGGCCGGTCACCTACGATTTCAAGATCCCATCATGGATTATTGCTGAACTTCTCATCAAGAAAGCTCTGGACCACATAGAAAAGTTGCTGCCGGTTCCGCTCCATCATAATGGTGTGCGTGCCCTCGCCAAGCATGGTGTATTGCTTCCAAGGCGCGTGCGCCAGCAGGCCGAAAATGGTCTGCGCCATATAGGGCGGCGTGTCATGGTCCCACTCGCCTTGAACCAACAGTATCGGCGCGGTGATCCGGCTCGGATCATAGGTTGGGTGGCCCGCGCCCCAATACTTATGGAGGTCCTCAACCACCCCGTTGGGGGCCCGAACCACGGGGGGGTTCTCGGCACTCCCAGTCGGATCGGTCGCCCAGGTCGCTTTCTGCCAAGCATCAAACCAGCCGGGCGGGATCAGGTTGTCTTTCTTGTCCTCGGGTACGCCGTTCAGCCAGCGTTGTTGCGCCCGTTCAGCCGTCACGCTGCGGTAAGCGCCTGATCCGGCCACAGGGGGCGGTTCCCGCAAAATCCATACCGGGGCATAGAGCACGACCCGATTGGTCTTCTCCGGCTGGCTGGCCGCAAAACCGCCGACAATGGTCGTTCCCCAGGACCAGCCCATCACATCGAGCTTCTGCAGGCCGCGCCGCTTCAGCACGTAATCGACCACCACCCCGTAATGGCGTACGGCATCGGCGGTATTTTCGAGGGGTGGATTGGCCTCCGCCGGTTGGCTCATCTGCGATGGCCGGGTCGAGCGCCCATAGCCCGGCAGGTCCATCAGATAGACGTCATATCCGTGCGCTGCGATGTAATCCATCATCGAGGTGCCGCCGAGCTCGAGATCGAAGCTCGTGCTGGCCGGGTAGGTGGCGCCATGGACAAAAACGAGCGTGTGATCCGGTCCAAAATTGCTCACATCCGCGGGATGCTTGTTGCGCACATGGATCTCGATACCTGCTTCGCCGGCGGGGACCTTGAATTCCTCGGTAACAAGTTGCGGCTCCTTCGCAGCCGCGGAAAAGACGAACAGTATCGATAACAGCACCGCGGCGCGCGGGGCGTTCCAGTTCGGCATGACGTTCCTCCTTTGGCGAAGCGAACCTAAACGCCTCGCCCCGGTCTTGCCAACCGAAGTCGCTTCCGAGACCATGGTAGCGGAGAGAATCATGCGCTACGACGTGCAACGATTGTTCAAAATGTCGCAGAGGGAACTCGATGCGCTGTTCAGCGCGAGTGAGGCGGGCCCGGTCCCAAAGGGTCAGGCCGAGGGTACGGCCATAATCGCGCCGGGAACCGTGTTCAGCCGGGAGATAGCATCCTTCATCAAAACCTTCGCTTGGAAAGGTAAGATCTTTGATCCGAACGCCGGCCGGCTTACAAACCGGGTCGGCCCACTCGGTTTCAATACCGTCAGTGCAAAGGTCTACAAGGGGCCGAGCTGGGTCGACGGTCGGGAATGCATCGTTCTCGATTACTCAAGAACCTCGATCATCGCCCACGCAATCCGCGACGAAATCCGGCTGATCGAGCCACCGGGGCTTTATCTGGGAAAGTCGTTTTGGAACAAAGCCCGGCTGATGGATTTCGCCCTGCAGTTCTAGCCTAGCTGCTTCACGGCCTTCAGGAATTCGCTAGCATCGGCCCCGGGCAACGCTGTGAGCCAGATGCGCGGAAAGGAACCAGAATGAGGAATAGCATGTCAGGCCTGGATTTTGGCCTTGGTGAGACCGCGGAAATGCTTCGGACGCAGGTGGCGAGTTTCGCCGCCGACGAAATCGCACCCCGGGCCGCAGACCTCGACCGCGAAAACCTTTTCCCGGCCGATCTTTGGCGCAAGCTCGGCGATCTCGGCGTGCTCGGGATTACCGTCGAGGAAGAATATGGCGGAGCAGGGATGGGGTATACCGAGCATGTCGTCGCGATGGAGGAGATCAGCCGGGCTTCGGCCTCGGTGGGCCTCTCTTACGGCGCCCATTCCAATCTCTGCGTGAACCAAATCCGCCGGAATGGAAACCAGGAACAGAAGCGCCGATACCTTCCCAAATTGATTTCGGGCGAGCATGTCGGCGCTTTGGCGATGAGCGAGCCGGAGGCGGGCTCGGATGTCGTCTCGATGCGGCTCAGAGCCGACAAAAAGGGCGATCACTGGGTACTGAACGG